>JBJEAY010000256.1:0-13788 GCA_051869575.1 Prevotella sp.
AAGACTATTGTCTTTAACTCCTTTAAACTCCTTGAACTCCTTGAACTCCCCAAAAAGTTGAGTACATGCGAAACTTTAGTTAATAATAAAATAAAGATTTAACATTATGGAAGTAAAAATCACAAACGAAAATTACGAGAGCTACAAGAATGGCAGTCTGCCATTGGTTATTGACTTCTGGGCTACATGGTGCGGTCCTTGCCGCATGGTGGCTCCCATCATCGAGGAACTTGCCAACGAATACGAGGGCAAGGTGACTGTTGGAAAATGCGACGTGGAAGAGGCTGACGACATCGCTGCCGAGTTTGGCATTCGCAACATCCCCACCATCGTATTCATGAAGGACGGAAAGATACTCGACAAGATTGTGGGTGCTGCATCTAAGAGCAAGATTGAAGAGAAGATTCAGGCGCTGCTGTAATCTTTGGGAGTTAAAGGAGTTAAGGGAGTTAAGGGAGTTAAAGACAAATGCTTTGGCCTTGAGAACGGCCTAAACGGATAATAAGACGGAAAGACTATTGTCTTTAACTCCTTTAACTCCTTGAACTCCTTGAACTCCTAAAAATCCTTTAACTCCCCGATAATATAATCCACCTCGTCGTCAGTAAGCACCTGATTACAAGGCAGACTCAGTTCCTGGCGATGGATTTGCTCTGTTATTGGCAAACCCGCAGCAGGAATGACAAGTGCATCCGACGAGGCATAGCACCGTTGCTTGTGTGGAGGAATAGGATAATGGATTACGGTCTGTATGCCATTGTCTGCAAGATATTTCTGCAAGGAGTCGCGCTGCTCGCTAAGCACAGGGAAGATATGGAACACATTATTATCCATATATTCCTCGGATGGCATTGCAATCGAAGGATTTTTCACCTCTTTTATATATCTCAAGGCAATCTCGCGGCGACGGCTGTTGTCGGCGTCAAGATGACGTAGCTTAACCGACAATACGGCTGCCTGAATCTCGTCGAGACGACTGTTGCGCCCACAATAATCGAAGACATACTTGCGCGACGAACCGTAGTTGGCTATTGTGCGGAATGTGTCGGCAAGGGTTTTGTCATCCGTTGTAATCGCACCACCATCACCAAGGGCACCAAGGTTCTTGCCGGGATAGAAACTGTGGCAAACCACAGGGGATGATTGATGATTGATGATTGATGATTGATGATTGATGAGCCCGTGGCCTTGGGCGTTGTCGATGACTAATTTCATGTTATATTTTTCACACAACTCACCAATCTTAGGAGTATAGGCACTCTTGCCATAGAGATTGACAAGCATGATACAACGAGTGCGCGGAGTTATGGCACACTCTATGAGCGAATCGTCAATCTGGAAGGTGGAGAGGCGAGGTTCTATGAGCACTGCCCGCAATCCGTTTTCGGTGATTGCCAATATCGTGGCGATATATGTATTGGCAGGCACAATAACCTCATCTCCAGGCTTCATCACGCCCAACTCGATAAAAGAGCGGAGAGTGAGGGTGAGGGCATCAAGACCGTTGGCGCAACCCACGCAATACTTGGCATGACAATAAGCGGCATACTGCTGCTCAAACTGCCGGTTTGAGGCACCCTGCAGATACCATCCGCCATCAATCACTTCGCTCACGGCCTCATGTATCTCATCAGAATACATAGCCGTCACCTTCTTCAGTTCAAGATATTTAATGTCCATCATAACAATTCCCATTCGTATGTGTCATAACAAACGCCACGACCGCCATAGCCCTCCTTTTGAAAGATGAGACCTTCATTAAGATAACGCCCCATATCCTCGGTAGATTTCCCAAAGTCGAAATACGCCTTTTTGCCCGAATAATAGCTGATAAGATAAGAGAATACTGCATCCAATGCCCCTACTCTCTTACCTTCGGGCGAAGCCGAGATATATTGGACATGAACAGTATTACCACATACATACATCACTACTCCGGCAACTGTAGTGCCATGCAATGTGGCACGGCAAAGGACAATACTATCGGGAAAACGCCCTGACAGAAGGTTTATCTCATCGACGGAATGCACAGGATGCGCCCCATACCTCTGCATAAGATTATCGTCAAGAATAGTCCAAAAATCAGAAAAATCGTTCGACCATTCAACTTTCACTCCTTCCCTCAGAGCCTTGGCAGCATGACGTCGGCGCAACTCCATAAATGGAAGTGATGACGACAAATCCACAACAACAGAGATATCACGACCAATGATATTGAAATTGCACTTTCGGAATATGGCATACAAATCCTCCTCCGACGGTTGTCGGTGATATATCCAGGGAGTCGGCTTATATACAATACGCGAGAAATTATTCTTACGCAGGAAATCATTCATCGTTTGGATTGTTTCCAATGCAGTCACAGTGCGAAACGCATTTCCCACCACAAGACCTCCATAGGTGAGACCATGATGCGACTGCAACACATAACCCTCGGCATTGGCAGGAAGAAGGGCCACCAAGCGGTGCTTATCATCATAGAACATAAGCGAATAATCGACGAAACAATCGGCATGGTAGTCCATATATCGGCGGTCAAAAAGGAATGTTCCGTTTTTGGAATTCGACACAAAAGCATTCCATTCATCATAGCGTTCGGAAGTGTATCTTTCGATGGTTATCATTTCACATATTCAAGAAAATCCTCATACTCATAAATATAATCCTCCTCATCATATAACTCCGAGGCAAGAACGAGGCATACGGCTCCCGAGGAGAAGTCCTCGAGCGTGCGCCATATCCCGGTGTTCACGAGCAATCCCTGCCAGGGATGATTGAGATGATAGTTCTTATGCAGACCCTTGCCGTTGTCGAGTGTGACAGTGAATGAACCACTCACAGCGATAATCAACTCTCGACATTCCTTATGGGCGTGCCCCCCGCGACTTTCTCCGGAGGGCACGTCGTATGTCCAATATACGCGCTTGACATCAAACGGCACATTCTTCATCTGCTCGGCAACGGTAAGATTACCCCGTGGGTCATAAATCTTTGGCAGTTCGATTATCTCACCCAAAGCCATAGCACATGTATTATTCAAATGTTTCATAAGGGTCGGTGCCAAGAATAGTCTTGGCTGCTGCCTTGGCCTTGTCGCGAAGGGCATCGGTGCCGTCGGCAACCTCGCCATAGCAAAGCACCACGCCCATGCGTCGGCCTACGTGAGCCTCGGGCTTGCCGAAGATACGTATGCGGGTGCGGTCCTGCTTCAATGCCTCTTCGAGATTATAGTCGAGGGGCTTGTCGCTCTCCACTGGAGAGAGAACAACTGCCGAGGCTCCCGCATGCTCAAGGTGAATGCCGGCAATAGGCAGTCCCATTACGGCACGGAAATGAAGTTCGAACTCGCTGAGGTTGGTGGTATGACCGAGGGTCACCATACCTGTGTCGTGAGGACGTGGCGAGAGTTCGCTGAAGATGACCTCTCCCTGCTTGGTGAGGAAGAACTCCACGCCCCAAATACCGGCTCCTGTGAGAGCCTTGGTGACAGCTGCCGCCATCTTCTCGGCTTCGCGCAGAGCCTCGTCGCTTATCTTATATGGTTGCCAACTCTCGCGATAGTCGCCCTTCTTCTGCACATGACCAATGGGCGGGCAGAAGAGAGTCTCGCCGTTCTGCTGAGTGACGGTGAGGAGAGTGAACTCCGATTCGAAGTCAATGAATTCCTCGATGATGACTTCCTTGACATCACCACGACTGCCCTCCATGGCATTGCGGAAGGCAGCCTCGAGTTCGCCATCGTTGTGAACATAGCTCTGACCATGTCCGGATGAAGACATCAGAGGCTTGACCACACATGGGAATCCTATCTCGTCGGCGGCTTTCTTGAATTCGTCGAATGTCTTGGCATAAAAATACTTGGCAGTGCGAAGTCCAAGCACTCGTGAGGCAAGGTCGCGTATGGCACGGCGGTTCATGGTGAAATTCACTGCCCTTGCGCTTGGCACCACCTGTATGCCCTGCTTCTCATACTCGAAGAGTTTCTCCACACGGATAGCCTCAATCTCGGGCACGATGATGTCGGGACGATGCTTCTTCACTGCTGCATCCAGAGCATCGCCGTCGAGCATCGGGAACACCTCGCGCTCATCAGCCACCTGCATCGCAGGAGCATTGTCGTAACGGTCGCAGGCAATGACATACTGTCCTGCCCTCTTGGCTGCAATCACAAATTCCTTGCCCAGTTCGCCTGAGCCTAATAGCAATATCTTCTTCATACTAAATTTTGAGGGGAGTTCAAGGAGTTAAAGTAGTTAAATGGAGTTAAAGACAATAGTCATTTAGCTTCATCCAAAACCTATCAAGGCTAAAACATATGGCTTTAACTCCTTTTACTCCCTTAACTCCTTTAACTACCCAAGTCTTATCTATTATTGTACATCTTTTCGTAATACTTCTGATAGTCGCCTGAAGTCACATTGTCGAGCCACTCCTGGTTTTCGAGATACCACTTGACGGTCTTCTCGATGCCCTCCTCAAACTGAAGGCTTGGTTCCCAACCGAGTTCACGCTGGAGCTTGGTGGAGTCGATGGCATAGCGTGCATCATGTCCAAGGCGGTCGGTGACGTAGGTTATCAAGTCCATATCCTCGCCTTCCTTGCGTCCGAGCAGACGATCGACGGTGTTGATGACAACCTTGATGATGTCGATGTTCTTCCACTCGTTGAATCCTCCGATGTTGTATGTCTCTGCCACCTTGCCTTCATGGAAAATGAGGTCGATGGCTCGGGCGTGATCTACCACATACAGCCAGTCGCGCACGTTCTCACCCTTACCATACACCGGCAGAGGCTTGCGGTTGCGGATGTTGTTGATGAACAGCGGGATGAGTTTCTCGGGGAACTGATATGGACCGTAGTTGTTCGAGCAGTTGGTCACGATTGTCGGCATACCATATGTGTCATGGAAGGCACGCACGAAGTGGTCGCTGCCCGCCTTGGATGCCGAATATGGAGAATGAGGATTATACTTTGTTGTCTCAAGGAAGAAGTCCTCACCGTAAGCCTCGTGATGCTGTGATGACGACGCCTTGGTAGTGAACGGAGGTTCGATGCCCTCGGGATGAGTCATTGTCAAGGCTCCATACACCTCGTCGGTGGAGATATGATAGAAGCGCTTGCCCTCATACTTCTCGGGCAATGACTCCCAATAGAGCTTGGCAGCCTGAAGCAGTGAGAGGGTTCCCATCACGTTGGTGCGAGCAAAAGTAAACGGGTCCTTGATTGAGCGGTCAACATGACTCTCGGCTGCGAGATGTATGATACCGTCAATCTGCTCGTCCTGCATCAGCTTGTAGAAAGCGTCGAAGTCGCAGATGTCCATCTTGACAAACTTGTAGTTGGGTTTGTCCTCGATGTCCTTGAGGTTGGCGAGGTTTCCGGCATACGTCAACTTGTCGAGGTTGATGATTTTATACTCTGGGTATTTGTTCACAAAGAGGCGAACCACATGCGAGCCGATGAAGCCAGCACCGCCAGTAATTACGATATTCTTCATATTCGATTGTTTTTATTCATTTTTCCAAATATGTGTGCAAAATTTGTGTGCAAAGATAGTGCAAATCGAAGACAAAAACAAATAAAAAAGAATTTTTTAATTTTTTTTGTTTAGATGTAGCCTATTTTATCAAAAGATACACATTATTTTATATACTACAAAATAAATACCATGTATTTTACGTTTTTTTATCTACCTCCGAGTGTTATGACCTCACAATCAGTGAATCTGTCACCCTCGATGGTGAGTCGGACAAGGGTTCGTTCCTTATGCCATCCCTGTTGCCCCGCAGCTCCAGGATTGATGTGCAGCAGACCGAGGGTCTTGTCGTATTTCACCTTGAGTATATGCGAATGGCCGGAGATAAACAGTTTGGGAGGCGAGGCATATATACGACTGCGGATAGAGGGGTCGTAGTTGCCAGGATAGCCGCCGATATGCTTCATGAGCACATCCACGTCCTCACACTTGAATCGCAGCACCTCGGGAAACATCAGACGGAGGTCGCCACCATCACAGTTGCCGCACACAGCCCTCAGCGGACGGAAAGCCGCAAGGCGGTCGGCGAGTTCGGTGCTGCCGATGTCGCCCGCATGCCATATCTCGTCGCAAGGCTCAAAATACTTCAGATATTTGTCATCCCAATAAGCATGGGTGTCGCTAATAATTCCTATTTTCTTCATCTCTCATTGACTTCATTTTCAAAAATTCCCCGATAAGTTGTGCAGTGCCCTCGATTCCGAGATGTGATGTGTTGACACATAGGTCGTAGCTATCGGAGTGTCCCCATCGCTTGCCGGTGTAATAGTCATAATACGACGAGCGGTCGCTCTCGCCTGTGACTACCAATTTGCGGGCTTGTTCGGGAGTGCATCCCTTGCGCTCTGCCACACGGCGTATGCGGTCATCCATATCAGCGGTGATGAACACGTCGATCTTTCCCGGAATCTCGCGCAACACATAGTCGGCACAACGCCCTACGAAGACGCACGACGACTCAGAGGCAGCCCTGACGATGGCATCGCTCTGAAACTTAAACAGGCTCTCTTGCGAGAACTCGTTACGATAGAACGCACCATCAATAAACGAGCCATGCATCTGGAATATCGACTTGAAGAATCCCTTGTGCTCGTCGTTCTGCTCGAAGAAAGTCTCCGAGAATCCGCTTTCCTTTGCCGCGAGGTTGAGCAACTCACGGTCGTAGAAACGGCAACCGAACATTTCTGCCAACAGTCTTGCCACGTCATGACCTCCACTGCCTATCTGGCGACCCACGGTTATGATGATTTTCTTATCCATATCATTTGTTGTATTGAGTATTCATAATATGTTATCATGCCTCAGCCATCATCACGCGATGCTGACGCTTGAACATCCTCATGTATCTCATCATCATCACTAATGCAAAGATGGCTGAGAATGTGTCGGAGATGGGCATTGCTATCCACACGCCTGTAATGTCGAGGAACAGGGGCAACACCCAAAGCAGAGGAACAAGGAAAAGCAGCTGGCGCGAGAGCGAGAGGAAGATGCTTATCTTGGCCTTGCCTATGCTTTGGAAGAAGTTGGTGACCACCATCTGATAGCCGACGATGGGCATGGCAGCCATCATCACGCGAATGCCATGCACGGAGAGACGCGTCAGTTCGGCATCACTTGTGAAGAGGCCCACACACAGGTGAGGAATAAATTCAGCCACAAGAAATCCGGTGACAGTGACGCATGTGCCTGCTATCATAGCCAGCATGAGCACTCTCATCAGGCGGTCATACTTCTGCGCTCCGTAGTTATATCCCGCTATGGGCTGCATACCCTGGTTTACTCCCATTGTAATCATGACAAAGATGAACGCCACGCGGTTGGCTATGCCATAGGCACCCACGGCAAGGTCGCCGCCATATTCCAGCAAGCGCTGGTTGACGAATATCGCCACAAGGCATGCCGTGGCATTCATGGCAAATGGCGATATACCTATGCCCAATATGTTCTTGACAATTTTGTTGTCAAGCCTATATATTCCCCTTCTTAGATGGAGGAGTTCGCTCTTGTCACTGAACAACCTCGTCTGCCATACCAAAGCCACTGCCTGCGAGAGGATTGTGGCGAAGGCGGCTCCACGTATTCCCATGTCGAAGGTGTAGATAAACAGAGGGTCGAGCACCGAGTTGAGCACCACGGTGAATATCGTAGTGTACATGGCTTGCCGCGGTTTGCTTGCCGCCCTCAGCACAGCGTTCATACCGAAATACAGGTGGGTGATGATGTTGCCGAGCAGTATTATCACCATATATTCGCGTGCGTAAGGGATGGTCTGCTCGCTCGCCCCGAAGAAATAGAGTATGGGGTCGAGGAATAAGAGTGACACCACCGAGAACACTAATCCGATGATGATGTTAAGCGTGACATTGTTACCCAAAATACGTTGTGCGGTGGAATAGTCCTTCTGCCCAAGTTTTACCGATAGATAGGACGACGACCCCACACCGACTCCGGCGCCAAATGCCGCCGAGAGATTCATGAAGGGGAATGTGACTGCAAGACCTGAGATTGCCAATGCTCCCACACCCTGTCCGATGAAGATGCTATCCACCATATTATACAACGACGATGCTGTCATGGCGATGATAGCCGGAAGGGCATATTGGGTCAGCAATCTGCCTACGGGTTTTGTCCCCAATTCGAGTGTTGCCTTATTATTATCCATATAATTATATTAAATCAGCGTGCAAAGTTAACAAGTTTTGACGAGAGTCGCAACTTTTCTGCCGAAAAATTTGGTTTTTCGACAAATTTACTGTAAGTTTGCACCCAATTTTCGTAAAGTTACCGAATAAGATGATACACCGAATGACGGTTTTGCTACTGATAGCCTGTATGGCAGTGATTGCCCGCCCCTCCACTACAGGCTCTTCGCCGAGAATAAAATTTCCCGGTGAAAAGTGCTATACCTACCGCATCGAACTTCGCGACAAACGCGGTAGTGGATATTCGCTCGACAAACCAAAGCAATTTCTCTCCCCAAAGGCAATAGAGCGCCGGCGCCGGTTGGGATTAAAGGTGGATTCCACCGACCTGCCAGTCAGCTATGTGTATATGAGGCAGATAGCCTCCGACGTTGTACGCATCATCGGCACAAGCAAATGGAACAACACTGTGCTCATCAACTGCACAGACACTACCCCAATGCAGAGAATACGACAGTTGCCGTGCGTGAAAACCGCCACAATGGTGTGGACTTCGCCCGACAGCATAACGGCAAGAGTGAGGCGTTCAAGGAAAAACCGCGACGGATTCAACCCATGGGACTCAGTGCATAATGCTGCCTACGGAAAGGCCGAGGCGCAGATTGAGGCATTGGGAGGCATCAGGCTCCACCAACAGGGCTATCGGGGCGAGGGGATGACGATAGCTGTGCTCGACGGCGGATTTGCAGAGGTTGACCGCAAGCAGGTGTTCAAGAATGTGGACATCAAGGGAGTGAAGGACTTTGTTTATCCGGCGTCACCCGTTTTCTACAACGAGACAGACCACGGCACCAAGGTACTGTCGGCGATGGCCATCAATGCCCCTAACGTATATATCGGCACTGCCCCAAAGGCATCTTATTGGCTCTTGCGATGCGAAGACCAGCAGTCAGAGCAACCCGTAGAAGAGGATTATTGGGCTATGGCAGCCGAATTTGCCGACTCCGTAGGGGTGGACGTCATCAACAGTTCGTTGGGTTACTACGAATACGACAACCACTACGGCGATCATCCCCTGTGGCATCTTGATGGGCACACGGCACTCATCTCACGCACTGCATCAATGTTGGCGCAAAAAGGTATCATCCTTGTCAACAGTGCCGGTAATAACGGGATGGGACCATGGAAGAAAATCACCTTCCCCGCCGATGCCTATGACATACTGACCGTAGGGGCAGTGACCGAGGAGAACAAAAACGCGCCGTTCAGCGGTGTGGGCAACACAGCCGACGGGCGCATCAAACCCGACGTGGTGGCTCTTGGAAGTCCCACCGTGTTAGTGTCGTCACGCGGCACTGTGATTGAGGACATGGGAACATCCTTCTCCACTCCCCTCGTGTGCGGTCTTGTGGCTTGCCTGTGGCAGGCTCTGCCCTCGCTATCCCCTCAGCAGATAATGGAATTAGTGCGCCAAAGTGGCGACAATCACCTTCATCCCGACAATATCTTCGGTTATGGCATTCCCGACTTCCACAAAGCCTTGACAATGGGCAGGAAGTGTATTCGCTCTACATCAACAGAAGGAGGCGACCGATGAGACACGACAGTTTACACGATGCGCCACGCCACTACTCACTGATGGAGCTCAACCGCATGGTGCGCATCACATTAGAGGACAATCTCTGCGACCAATACTGGTTGGAGGCAGAGATAGCGCAGATAGGCGAAAACCGCGGACACTGCTATCTCGACCTGATTGAGAAGGCTGAAGGCTACAACACCCCTGTGGCAAGGGCTCAGGCCAAGTGCTGGCGCAACGTGTGGGGCGCAGTGAAGCCATATTTCGAGCGCACCACTGGTCAGACGCTCAGGGCGGGGATGAAGGTGTTGGTATTGGTTCATCCCGATTTCCACGAGGCTTATGGTTTTTCGTGGATAATCGACGACATCGACCCTCGCTTCACTCTTGGCGACATGGCTAAGCGGAGGCAGGAGATAATAAGACAACTGAAGGCAGAGGGCGTGTTCGACCTCAACCGCGAACTTCCCCTGCCGCTATTCACCCAACGCATTGCCGTCATTTCATCACGCACGGCAGCCGGCTATGGTGACTTCTGCCGCCAACTGGAGGAGAATACACGGGGATTCCGTTTCTCCACCACCCTCTTCGATGCGCTCATGCAGGGAGAGGGAGTGGAGGTCAGTATCATTGCCGCCCTCGACAGGATAAACGCCAAGATTGAAGAATACGACTGCGTGGTAATAATTAGAGGCGGTGGCGCTACGAGCGACATGGCGGGATTCGACTCTCTGCAGTTGGCTGAAAACGTTGCCAACTTTCCTCTGCCGATAATCACCGGCATCGGTCATGACCGCGACGAATGTATCCTCGACATGGTGTCGCATACAAGGGTGAAGACTCCCACTGCCGCAGCAGCCTTTCTTATTGACAATCTCAACCGAGTGGCTGAACGCATAGACAATGCCGCGGAGAGAGTTATGAACTATGTCCAACATCGCATGGACATTGAAAAAACGCGTCTCAACAGGGTATCCGAGCGCATCCCCATACTCTTCTCGCTCGTGAAGAGCAAACAGGAAAACAAGCTTGAGCGACTCAATCAGTTGATGTTGCACAATGTCAGCCGCCGCCTCGACCGCCATAATGCCGACCTCAAGGCCTTGGAGATTCGCATTGCCCCGGCTCTCGCGCGACTCATCGACCGCCAACGTCATACCCTCGACATACTCGAGCAGCGAGCCAAGGCTCTCGACCCCACCCTGCTTCTGCAGCGCGGCTACAGCATCACAACGCTCAATGGTCATGCCCTCCGCTCCACCGATGAAATCCAAGCGGGAGACATCCTCACCACGCGTCTTGCCGAAGGCTCACTAACCTCGGTGGTAAATGAAATCACAAAGAATAACGACAAAAAAAAGCGATAATCATGAAATACGAAGACTCTATCAAGGAACTGGAATCCATCGTCAGACGAATGGAAAACGACGAACTCGACATCGACACCCTTGCCACACAGCTCAAGCGTGCCCAAACGTTAATAAAGTCATGTCGTGATAAACTAACAAAAACCGACGAGGAGATCAAGTCAATCCTCGCCGGTGATTAATAACTATAATCCTTTGATGAAGTCATCGAGCTGTTCATCTGAGACATCGCCAAGGGAAAACTCCTTTTCGGCATCCTTGCGGATGCGGGCAATCCACTGACTGCGAGCCTCATCGCCCTTGCGGATAATCATCTCGATGTCGTCGGAGGTGATGGTGTCGAGGGAATAATAGTTGAGGGCGAGACGATAGGCGTAGTTCCACTCGTATTCGGAATAGTGATTGTGGATGTCGAGCAGGCGGTCATCCACTTGCTGTATCTCGTCGAGCGAGGAGAAGCGGATGTCGTCGGCAAGTTGGTCGATCTCGCTTTTCGGGGCATACATACCGCTGAGGTCGAGCCATTCGCCAGTGCCGGTGGATGACGAGGGCAGAGCCTCGCCTTCCTTTCTGACTGCATCGGCAAGGAACATTCGTATTGCCATATCATAATAGCCAATGCCACGAAGGGCGGAGGAGCAACGCATAGTGAAGCCCTCGCCTGAGACGTGGGCATTTGCCTCATCATTGAGTTCGTCGTTAGCCTCCAATTGACGCAGATAGTTGCGACCTTCGGTCACCTGCTGCACGACGAATGGACTGAGCCACTCGGTGTTGACAATACTGCGACGGCCATTGAGAGGACGCTTGTCGCGCTTGGGCCATTTCATAATGTCGCGATAGGTGCCTACGGTGGCAAAGTTGCATCCAGGCACAAGCCATGTGGTAGTGCCGTCGGCAATGACATAGGAGAAGGGCAGATGACGGGTGTCGGGGTGTGTCTGTATCTTACCCATGCACATCGAGAACGTGGCGACATTGGCTGGCATGAGGATATGCGCGCCACTGGCGGTCTTGGAACCGCGCTGGAGGGTGCCGTAGTGAATGGAACCCATCTTGTAGGCGTGATTGCTGTAGTTGGTGGCTGAACCGGCATTATAGAACGATGTCTCGACACCGATGAGCAGCGATGCCTTGTGATGGCTGACGGAGAACGGACCGCAGAAGGCGGCACACGACTCGCCGTTGTCCATATAGGAGTTGGCAAAGAACACACTGCTCTCGGCAGAGAAACCGCGACCGATATGACAGGCCTCGCCCACGAAGCAATTGTCAAGCTTTGCACCGTCGAGGATTGACGAACCTGACTGAACGATGGAGTTTTCGCAGATAACATCATGGCCAATGTATATGCTGGCATCCGACGAGCCTTTGAGCGTAACCTCAGAGAGACACGAGGCACCATTAATCTCGCAGTCGTCGCTGATGAGCACATTTACTATTTCTCGGGTGTTGGTGATTTTGACTCTATAGCCAATCACTCCACGCTCGGGGCGGCAACTCTCAACATAGTGAGCCACCATGCGCCGGAGGCCTTCCCACACGTCTTTATCCCCCACGGAGCGCATCATGAAGGCTGCCATCTGCGAGGTGAGGGCATCGTAGAGGATAACGTTAGGATCGCCAGCCTCGTTGAGCAATGCCACCTGATTGTTTTGTCCGTAAGTGGCACTGTCGGTAGTGGCGATCATGCCTACATTGGATATGACACACTCCTCGCCAATATCGTAGCGAGAGATATAATTACCTACATTTTCGATGAGGCAGTTGTCGCCTACGGTGACGTCGCGCAGCACGGCACGACGAATACCTGTATGGCGAGAGAAGCCCTCGTCGATTTGGATGGTCTTGTCAAATACTCCGAGCGTGACTTCTCCATAGAAATCAACGTCACTGATATACTCAGGCGAAAAATCTTCCGCAACGGTTAAGCATGCCCAGTCGTCGGCATGGCATCTGTTTTGTTCGAGTACAGAAATCTCGTCTATTGTAAGGCTTCTCATTCTTCACTCTTCATTTATATCATAAAGGAAATCGTTGTAAGGATACTTCTGCACGTGAAGCTCGCGCACCTTCTTATAGAGCACATCACGCAGTTCGTCGATGTTCTGTTTTTCGCGTGCTGAGATAAAGAGGCAGTTGTCGTGCATCTTTGCCATCCAAGTGCGCTTGAGGTCGTCGAGAGTGAGATTCTCGCGAGTGGCGGGAGTGAGGTCGTCGGGATCTTTCTCCACCCATGTATATGCGTCAATCTTGTTGAACACTATCATCGACGGTTTGTCGGCACAACCGAGGTCGGCAAGTGTCTTCTCCACAACAGAGATCTGCTCCTCGAAGTCGGGATGGGATATATCCACTACATGCAACAGGAGGTCGGCCTCGCGCACCTCGTCGAGCGTCGATTTGAAGGAATCGACGAGGTCGGTGGGCAACTTGCGAATGAAGCCCACGGTGTCGGCAAGGAGGAAGGGGAGATTGTCGATTACCATCTTGCGCACGGTGGTGTCGAGCGTTGCGAAGAGTTTGTTTTCGGCAAACACCTCACTCTTGGAGAGGAGATTCATCATGGTGGATTTGCCCACGTTGGTATATCCCACGAGGGCTACACGAATGAGGCGACCACGGTTTTTGCGTTGGGTGGTCTTCTGCTTGTCGATTTCC
>JBJEAY010000257.1:0-13763 GCA_051869575.1 Prevotella sp.
ATTCGCAGAATTTTGTGAGTTCATCGATAGCATCCTTCTTTTTCATCCACCAGTCATATCGACCACGTGATGCCGCACCAATCTCGTATGCTCTCTCAGTCAGTCGTGCATCGGCATCGTCCTGCCGCAGCAATATGCGATATTCCGCTCTCGACGTGAACATGCGATATGGTTCGTCAACGCCCTTGGTGACGAGATCGTCTATCAGAACACCGATATAACTTTCGTCTCATTTCATGATGAAGCGAGATGTTTCTGAATCGACGTCCTTATTACTTGAAGTCGATGCACAGGCGAGGGCAGCATTTATTCCAGCCACGATACCTTGTCCAGCAGCCTCCTCATATCCTGTAGTACCGTTTACCTGTCCTGCGAGGAACAGTCCGGCGATTATTTTCGACTCCAACGAATGAGTAAGTTGTGTCGGGTCGAAGAAATCATACTCGATTGCATATCCTGGTCTATACACTTCAAGGTTGCGGAATGCAGGAATCTGCCTAAGTGCCTCCAGTTGTATTTCCATCGGCAGTGACGACGAGAATCCATTAAGATACATCTCGTTGGTCTCAACTCCTTCGGGTTCGAGGAATAGTGGATGCTGATCCTTGTCGGCGAAAGTGACGATTTTGGTTTCTATCGACGGACAATATCTCGGCCCTATGCTTTGTATCTGTCCGTTGAAAAGCGGTGAGTCGGCGAGTCCCGATTTCAGAACTTCATGCACTGCCTTATTCGTGTTGCATGTCCAGCATGGCAACTGTGGCTGCACCCTGTGTGGAGCCATAAAACTGAATTGATGATAGTCGTTCTCTCCGTTCTGAATTTCCATCAAAGAAAAATCCACCGAACGCTTGTCTATGCGCACTGGAGTTCCGGTCTTCATCCTTGCACTGCGGATGCCATGCCTCGTGATGCTCTCGGTGAAATTAGGCACTGCAGGTTCGGCAATCCTTCCGCCCGCAATCATCTTTCGTCCGATGTGGAGCAGTCCGTTGAGGAACGTGCCGGCAGTCACGACCACGCACTTTGCGTTGATCGTAACGCCCCAGATGGTCTTCACTCCCGTGACTCGTTTTCCCTGCGGCGTGTCCTCCACGAGCAGTTCGTCGGCTTGGTCTTGCCAGATGCTAAGGTTGGGAGTATTGTCGAGCGTCTCGCGCCATTTCCATATAAACCGTCCCCTGTCGCATTGCGCCCTCGGGCTCCACACGGCGGGACCCTTGCTGCGGTTGAGCATGCGGAATTGGATGGCGGTGGCATCCGTCACCTCCGCGGTATGTCCGCCGAGTGCGTCAATCTCCCTAACGATTTGTCCCTTGGCAATTCCGCCGATGGCAGGGTTGCAGCTCATCTGCGCAATCTTGTTCATGTCCATGGTCACGAGGCATGTCTTCGCCCCCATGTTGGCAGCCGCCGTGGCAGCCTCACATCCGGCATGTCCGCCTCCGATGACCACAATGTCGTAATTAAGTTCCATTTTTTATCTTTAAAATCTCAAAAAAGGCTCCAAAATAGCCCGAAAATCACTTTTTCGCCGCAAAATTAAGAAAATAAATTGATTTTTGCGCAAAAATACTTTGTTTTATCATTATTTTATAGTAATTTTGCGCCAAAATAGTGAGTTTTGCTACCGAAAGTAGATTACCTTAAACAATCACTTTTTGGTTAAAAAATCTCAAAAGGTAAAAGAATATAATTTTAGTTCTAACAGTTAAATAATTTAATTTCAATCATTTATGTGGTTATGTAATTCATCTATTGGTAGAAAAGTTGTAATGTCCATCACTGGAGTTGCGCTTATTCTGTTCCTGACCTTCCATGGTTGCATGAACTTGGTTGCGCTGTTCTCTGAAGAGGGTTACAACATGATTTGTGAATTTCTTGGTGCCAACTGGTATGCAGTAGTGGCTACAATGGGCCTTGCCGCCCTTGCAGTGATTCACATTGTGTATGCATTTATGCTGACAGCCCAGAACCGCAAGGCTCGCGGCGACCAGCGTTATGAAGTTTCGGAGCGCAATCCCAAGGTGGAGTGGGCATCGCAGAACATGCTTGTTCTCGGTATCATTGTCATCCTCGGTCTGCTGCTTCACTTCTGGAACTTCTGGTACAACATGATGTTTGCCGAGCTTACAGGCATTGCCACCGCGCATGATCCTGCCGACGGTTTCGCTTACATCGTTGACACGTTTGCCAACCCTTGTTATGTAGTTCTCTACATCATCTGGCTTGCAGCAATCTGGTTCCACCTCTCTCATGGATTCTGGAGCGCTATGCACACTCTCGGTTGGAGCGGCAAGATTTGGTTTGAGCGTTGGAAGACGATCGGTATCGCCTACACCACCATTCTCATGCTGGCTTTCCTCGTTGTAGTATTGGCATTTGCATTCCATTGCGCACCAAGTCTCTGCTGCGGTGCTTGCTGCTAATTATATTATAAGTAATACATATAGTTTTATAAAAGACAATTATGGCTAAGACATTAAATTCAAGAATTCCAGAAGGCCCAGTGGCTGAGAAATGGACCAACTATAAAGCTCACCAGCGCTTGGTGAACCCAAAGAACAAGCTTAAGCTCGACGTGATCGTTGTAGGTACCGGTCTTGCTGGAGCCAGTGCTGCCGCAAGTCTCGGTGAGATGGGTTTCACCGTACTGAATTTCTGCATCCAGGATTCACCCCGTCGTGCTCACTCTATCGCCGCACAGGGTGGTATCAATGCTGCTAAGAACTATCAGAACGACGGCGACTCTGTTTATCGCTTGTTCTACGATACAGTGAAGGGTGGTGACTATCGTGCCCGCGAGGCCAACGTATATCGTTTGGCTGAGGTGTCAAACGACATCATCGACCAGTGTGTTGCCCAGGGTGTTCCCTTCGCACGTGAGTACGGCGGTATGCTTGCCAACCGTTCTTTCGGTGGTGCCCAGGTGTCACGTACATTCTATGCCAAGGGTCAGACCGGTCAGCAGCTCCTGCTCGGTGCTTATTCAGCCCTCAGCTGCCAGGTGAATGCCGGACGCGTTAAGCTCTACACACGTTATGAGATGGAAGACGTGGTTATCGTTGATGGTCGTGCCCGCGGTATCATCGCCAAGAACCTCATCACAGGTAAGCTCGAGCGCTTCAGTGCCAACGCAGTGGTTATCGCCACCGGTGGATATGGAAACACATACTTCCTTTCTACAAACGCCATGGGCTGCAACTGTACAGCTGCCGTTCAGTGCTATCGCAAGGGAGCAATGTTCGCCAATCCTTCTTACGTTCAGATTCACCCGACATGTATCCCCGTTCACGGTGACAAGCAGTCTAAGCTCACCCTTATGTCTGAGTCACTGCGTAACGACGGTCGTATTTGGGTGCCCAAGAAGATTGAGGATGCCAAGGCTCTGCAGGCAGGTACAAAGAAGGGAAGCGATATTCCCGAGGAAGACCGCGACTACTACTTGGAGCGTCGTTATCCCGCATTCGGTAACCTCGTTCCCCGCGACGTTGCCTCACGTGCTGCCAAGGAGCGCTGCGACAAGGGCTTCGGCGTGAACAACACCGGTCTGGCTGTGTTCCTCGACTTCTCTGAGTCTATCGAGCGTCTCGGTATCGACGTTGTTCGCCAGCGTTATGGCAACCTCTTCGATATGTATGAGGAAATCACCGACGTTAATCCGGGCGAGTTTGCCAACGAGATCAATGGCGTGAAGTACTACAACCCGATGATGATTTTCCCCGCTGTCCACTATACAATGGGTGGTATCTGGGTTGACTACGAGCTTATGACCACAATCACCGGTCTGTTCGCTATCGGTGAGTGCAACTTCTCCGACCACGGAGCCAACCGTCTTGGTGCATCTGCCCTCATGCAGGGATTGGCCGACGGATATTTCGTATTGCCTTACACTATCCAGAACTATCTCGCCGACCAGGCTATTTGGCCGAAGGTATCTACCGACCTGCCCGAGTTTGCCGAGGCTGAGAAGGGCGTACAGGCTGAGATTGACCGTCTGATGGGCATCCAGGGCAAGCGTTCTGTTGATTCTATCCACAAGGAGCTTGGCCACATCATGTGGGAGCACGTTGGTATGGGTCGTACAGCCGAGGGCTTGAAGGAAGGTCTCGAGCTCATCAAGAAGATCCGCAAGGAGTTCAACACCAACCTCTTCATCCCTGGAAGCAAGGAAGGTCTGAACATCGAGCTCGACAAGGCTATCCACCTTCGCGACTTCATCACCATGGGTGAGCTTATCGCCTACGACGCACTCTCTCGCAACGAGTCTTGTGGTGGTCACTTCCGCGAGGAGTACCAGACCGAGGAAGGCGAGGCAAAGCGCGACGACGAGAACTTCTTCTATGTAGGTTGCTGGGAGTATCAGGGCAGCGACGAGAAGGCGCCTGAGCTTACCAAGGAACCATTGGAGTATGAGGCAATTAAAGTACAAACACGTAATTATAAGAATTAATTATCATGGCAAGAAATATTTCATTCACACTTAAGTTCTGGCGTCAGAACGGCCCTAAGGCCGAAGGTCATTTCGACACCCGCGAGATGAAGGACATTCCAGACGATACCTCGTTCCTTGAGATGCTCGACATCCTCAACGAGGAACTTATCGAGGAAGGCAAGGAGCCTTTCGTCTTCGACCACGACTGCCGCGAGGGTATCTGCGGTATGTGCTCGCTTTATATCAACGGACATCCCCACGGTCCTGCTACAGGTGCCACCACATGCCAGCTCTACATGCGCCGCTTCAACGACGGCGATGTCATCACCGTTGAGCCATGGCGTTCGGCTGCATTCCCTGTTATCAAGGACTGCATGGTTGACCGCTCTGCATTCGACAAGATTATCCAGGCTGGTGGCTACACCACAGTGCGCACCGGACAGCCCCAGGACGCCAACGCCATCCTTATCCCCAAGGAGGATGCCGACGAGGCCATGGACGCTGCCACATGTATCGGTTGCGGATGCTGCGTAGCTGCTTGTAAAAACGGCTCTGCAATGCTTTTCGTCAGCTCCAAGGTATCACAGCTTGCCCTGCTGCCACAAGGCCGTCCAGAGGCCGCAAAACGCGCCAAGGCGATGGTTATGAAGATGGAGGAGCTTGGCTTCGGTAACTGCACCAACACCCGCGCTTGCGAGGCTGAGTGCCCGAAGAACGAGTCGATAGCAAATATCGCCCGCTTGAACCGCGAGTTTATCAAGGCTAAGCTTGCCGACTAATTCGTCGGTGGGCTTTAAGCCTAAACAATAATAAAAAGGGAATGGTCGTCAAAGGCCGTTCCCTTTTTTCGTTTCATATCAAAGAAAAAGTCTTGAAATACCGCTGAATGCCGTCGCTGAATACCGCTGTTTGCTGTAGGGTCTTACCTTGTGTAAGACCCTACAGCGGCGGACAGTATATAATGACGTGGAATTTTTAGGAATTTGGAATTTCCCCCCAAAATCCTAATCCTTAAAAATTCTGCCGCCCCCCAAAATTCAGACGTTGCGCACGACCAACTTCCACGTGCCGCATCATCAACTTCTACGTATCAGTTGATCCTCCGCAACGTCGCGATTCTCGGCGCGCCACGTCAGAGACAGTATGTGGTAACCTCATTTCAAATGAGGTTACCACTATTTAAAAAGTGGTACCCTCGATTCAATCGAGGTCAGTACCATTTCAATGTATTGGCTATCAATGGTGTCATAAAAACAGGGAGCAGGGTTGTGGCTCCGTCCTTGGCATAATCCTTGGTATATATGAGATAACGTTCGCCCACCCGGTCGGAATACTTGTTGCAGAATGCGTCAAGCGAGGCATGAGTCCTGTAGCCCGAAGACTTTACCTCTATCGGGCAAACCTTACTGCCACGGGATATAAGGAAATCCACCTCGTAGGAGTGTTTTTCGTCTTTGGCCCACGTGTGATAATAAATATTGTTGCCACTTGCTACCAGCATCTGCGCCACAAGATTCTCATAGACATAACCGAGATTAGCCGACAGCTTGTCGCTTAGCAGCTTCTGATAAATGATGTTCTCAGTAAAATCCTTGTCCCAAAATGCCAGTGTGACGAACAGTCCCGTGTCGGCAGTGTAGATCTTAAAACAACTGCTGTCCTTGGTCAATCCCATTCCCACCGAAGGGTCTTTCACATTATACGCCACATTTGCCACCTTGCTTTCTTCAAGGCACTGCATCGCCTCGGCCATCTTGTTTTCAGACATACTGCCGACAGCTGAAGAGAATGAATATCTTGAGGCGTTGCGGCTTAGTTGTGACGGTATGGAAAGGAACATTCTCGACACTACTCCCGAGGCGTCAACCTTCAGCAGGTCGTCATTATATAGATTTATGATATTCCGCTTCACCTTGTCCACCATCTGAAGGTTGTTGGTGTCAAGCAATTCATTCACTGCCTGCGGCATTCCTCCTACAAGCATATATAGGCGCAGGTCGCGCATCGCCGTTCTGAGCGAAGGGCCCATTGCCATTCCCTTTGCTAACAATTGCCTGTAAATATCGATGGAAACGTCATCCCCCATAGCCCACCTGAATTCCTCAAAATCCATTGGGTTCATCTGCACCCGTTCCTCTTCGCTTGGGATGGTGATGCTTTCGGTGTTCTTGCGGATACTGATGAGCGAGCCGGTCTCAATATAGTCATAACGCCCGTCGGCCACGAGGTATTTGATAGCCTGGCGGGCCTTCGGGCAATTTTGCACCTCGTCGAAGATTATCACCGAGTTGCGCTCGTGGAGGTTGACGTGGTATGTTGCCTGCAGAAATATGAACAGTCTGTCGATATCCATCAAGTCGTCAAAAATGGACTTGACATCCTTTGACGCCCTGTTGAAGTCGATCAGGATATAAGACTTGTACTCGTTTTTGGCAAACTCCTCTACGATTGTTGATTTGCCCACGCGCCTTGCTCCCTCAATGAGCAAGGCCGTACGCCCCGAAGATTCCGACTTCCATGTCAGCATCTTCCCGTAAATCTTTCGTCTAAACACTCTCTTCATAGATGCTAATGTATTGATTTCGAGTGCAAAGATACGACTTTTTCTTCTTTCCCCAAAATTTTTAAGCGTAAAAATGCGGGTTTCCCCAAAATTTTTATTGCCCGAAATGGCGGTTTCCCCAAAATCTTTGCACTTTTCCTTCTAAACAAAATCCATATCTTCCCCAAATCGGCATCGAAAATTATCCAAACAAGTCATCCATCGTCACCTCGTTTTGCACCAGTCCGCTATGGGCATTCCGATATACGCCAAATGATGTGACGAAGGTGATGAGAACGCTCTTTTTTGTCTTGGTGACTTCCTTGAACAGGCGGGAACGCTCGCATAACCTCTTCTCATATTCGGCATCAATGGTATATTCCTCAGAGGCATATTTCATTTCGCAAAGATTGATGACATTGTCTGCACGGTCAATAAGAAGGTCTATCTGGGCGCCTTTACGCTGACTGCCATTCTCCGATGCCAAAGGCTTGGAAATCCAGGAATAGGCATTGCACAAAATGCCCGATATGCCCAATGCCTTCTTTATCTGCGGCAAATGATGGAGACACACCTGTTCAAAGGCATAACCGCTCCATGCCCTCCTGTTGCCTTCACTGCGGTTATTGCTCCAGAAATGCTCGTCCTGTCCGCTGTTCTTGTCAACATATCGCAGATGGAACAGCGAGAACAAGTCGGTGAGCTGGTATATGGCATCTCGCTCACTTTTGCCTATTGAGGTATATCGGCGGATGAAGTCACAGGCAAGGAGATTGTCAAGCACTATTGATAGTTTGCCTCCCTCACCTATCTTCATTGCTGACATCAACTCCTGGCGTGTCATTCCCTTCATCTTTGAAGACAAGGTCTCTATCACCATACGGTATATCTTTGAATCACTGAAAAGCGAGCGGAACAGAAATTCAAACTCTCCGCGCAGCGGTGCTCCCTGAGCAAAGAAAAGGCGGTCGATGCAACTGTCAATGGGCACCCCTTTCTCCATCATGTTCAGATAATACGGTATGCCGCCCATCGTCATGTATATTTCCATTGTCTGGCGATGGCTTACATCTATCCCCTTCACCCGTTTAAGAAACTCTTCCGACTCCAGCAGGGAGAACGGGGCAAGATATATGGCACGGCTAACCCTGCCATAAAGTCCACCTTTGTCGCCAATGACATTTGACATCATCCATGTAGTTGCCGAACCGCATACGATGATCTTCATATTGTTTACAGTCGATGCCCAGTCGTTCCAGAAAAAACTGAATGCCGAAAGGAAATTGCTCTTGCGCGTGTCCATCCATGGCAGTTCATCAAGAAACACTATCAACTTGTCACTATGCAGAGATTCGAGATAGTTGCGAAGCATGTCGAATGCCTCATACCAATCCTTCAACCGTGGTATCTGCCAACCGGAATACCTTTCAAGCTTTTTTCTGAACTGCTCAATCATAACCTGACGACTCACGTCATACAGGCCTGTGAAGGAGAATGCGAATTCATCATTAAACATGCTCTTCACAAGATAAGTCTTCCCGACGCGCCGTCTTCCGTAAATGGCAATGAGTTCAGCCTTGCCGCTATTGCAGCAGTCGTTTATCAGCTTCTGCTCATATCTTCTACCTATTATAATGTTATTATTCATCGCAATTACAGATTTTTGGTGCAAAGATATTAAAAAAAATGGAAACCGTCAAGGTTATTATAGTTCCTTAACTATGTTTTTTCAGATATTTAAGGAACAATAATGCGCGATTACCGTTCCTTAAGTATGTAAAATCATATAGTTAAGGAACCATAATTATACAACTTTTTCTCCTTTCCCCAATATTTTTATTGCCCGAAATGGCGGTTTCCCCAAAATCTTTGCACTTTTTGTAGTGACCTACATACAATGGAGGTCAGTACAAATTTCTACAGACCTCATTTGAAATGAGGTCTGTACTTATTCATTTGATAAGCTGCCTACAACAGGCAGCTATTCTCGATGTCGAGCAGTCCTTGCTTGCGCTCCAGTCCGGCAGCATAGCCAGTGAGACTGCCGTTGGCGCCGATGACCCTGTGGCAGGGGATGATGACTGCCAAGGGATTGTTATGGCAGGCCTGGGCGACAGCCCTTGCGGCTTTGGGACGACCGACGAGACGGGCGAGAGTGGAATAGGAGAGGGTGGTGGCGTAGGGAATCAGCGAGAGTTGATGCCATACTGACTTCTGGAATTCGGTGCCGCATGGCTTTAGGGGCAAGTCGAACGCCCTTCGCTCGCCGCGGAAATACTCGCCTAACTGCCTCCGGGCGGCAGAGATGCACTCGGGCTCGACGTTGTCCTCTCCCTGCATCACAGCACAGTTTTCATCGAATATCGGCTCATCAATCCACGTGCAGCCAACAAGAGCATCCCCCTCAGCCTCTAATCGCAACCATCCTAATGGTGACGACATCATGGCAACAAAAATATCCATAATAAATCCTTTGTTATAACAGATGATCACACTTCAGTCAAGAGAAATGCCATATAGAACGGGATGGTGAGCACCTGCCCATTTCTACCTACATTGTAGTCACCGAGTTTGATGGCATGGCCTACATGATAATGGTCGGGATTCTTCAACACTGTCTGCAATGACTTGGCGTTGCCCGTGCGCGCCTTGCACTCAACAGGACAACATTCTCCGCGATACCTTATCAGAAAGTCGAGCTCAAGTCCGCCTTCCTTCTGAAAATAATACAGTTTTCGCCCCATCTTACCGAAAATATCAGCAGCAAGGTTCTCATATACTGCACCCTTATATAACAACATGTCACCCTGCATAATGCTCCATGCCGTGCCATCCTCAAGCATACTCATGAGCAATCCGATGTCGGCCATATACACCTTGAAACAGTCGTTGAGCATATTGCCTGCAAGCGGAAGTTCGGTGATTGAAGTGTTATAACAGCGACGAATAATTCCGGCATCCTCAATCCATTGCAGACTTCCGAGATAATCTCTCGATCTGGCTCCCTTGCGGATCGTAGAATATTGAAATTTCTTGTTTTCCTTGGCTAATTGCGAGGGAATAGAGTCAAAACACTCGCGTATTTTGGATTTATCCTCCTGAAGGGCATATTTCAGCATGTCCGACTTGTAATTCTCAACAATGTTCATCTGTACGTCTCTTACATCATTCATATTATTGGTGGCAAAAAACGTATTGATAGCGTCGGGCATACCGCCAACTACAATATATAGCCTCAATAGCTCCCGCATCCTGCGGTGAATACCCTCCATCACTGGTGTCTCATCACGAAAGCAAGTGGCGAGATAGTCAATATGCTTCTGTTCAAGACCATTAGCCCAAAGCCATTCCTCGAAATCCATTGGATACATGGTAACAATTTGTTCATATCCCACGGGAATAGAAGCGCGTCGCTCCTCTTCATATTCCTCCTTGGTCTTATAACCATTGACTCCAAGTAGAGAACCAGTGCAGATCACGTCGTAGCGACCGTCAAGACTGAAAAACTTGAGTGAAGAGCGGGCGTTGGGGCAGTCTTGTATTTCGTCAAATACTATACAAGTCCTACCTTCAACAAATTTCACGCCCTTTATTCCCATTGAGATATTCAATACCACGGTGTCAACATCAAGAGCGCCTGAGAAGAAAGATTTGTACTCCTTGTGCTCATGAAAATTTAGATATACAACATTTTCGTACTGACTTTCTGCAAAAGCCAATACGGAACTTGTCTTGCCGCACTGGCGGCATCCTTTGATTACCAGTGGTTTGCGATGCTCATTCTTTTTCCAAGACAGCATTACGCTCTCAATCTTTCTTCTGAACATATTGTATTAATATTTTACATATCCAACAATGTTATACACTTTTCGGGGCGACTTTTCGTCGTAAAGTTACACTTTTCGGGGCGACTTTTTTGCTAATCATTACACTTTTCGGGGCGACTTTTCGTTGCAAAGTTACACTTTTCGGGGCGACTTTCCAAATATACATATTAATAATTAATGATTTTTAGCAATATTCTCTCATAAATATCTTCCGTTTTCTTTGTCGATTCAAAAAAAATTAGTATATTTGCAGCATTATTACAAACCCCAAACTGTCTTTATGATGAAGAAACAATTAATTACTATCTTGGTGACTACCATGACTTTGGGAGCAGGGGCACAATCCGTGCTGCCATATCAGAATCCGGATCTGTCGCCAGAAAAGCGCGCTGACGACCTTATCAGCCGACTGACTCTTGAGGAAAAAACAATGTTGATGATGGACCAATCACCAGCCATTGAGCGTTTAGGGCTGCCGGAGTTCCAATGGTGGAACGAGGCCCTGCATGGCGTGGGGCGCAACGGATATACCACCGTCTTCCCCATCACGATGGCTATGGCAGCCTCATGGGACGACGCCTTGCTCTATCGCTGCTTTGATGCAGTGAGCGACGAGGCACGCATAAAGAACGCCCAGGCAAAGAGCAAGAACGAGATGAACAGATACCAAGGTCTGTCGTTTTGGACCCCCAACATCAATATCTTCCGCGACCCGAGATGGGGACGCGGACAGGAAACATACGGCGAAGACCCATATCTGACATCACGCATGGGACTCGCTGTGGTAAACGGACTGCAAGGACGCAGCGACAGCAAATACCGCAAACTGCTTGCCTGCGCCAAGCACTTCGCCGTACATTCGGGACCCGAATGGAACCGCCACTCATTCAACATCGAAAACCTGCCCGAGCGCGACCTCTGGGAGACCTATCTGCCAGCATTCAAGGCACTGGTGGAGAAGGGCAATGTGGCCGAGGTTATGTGCGCATACCAACGTATCGATGGCGACCCGTGCTGCGGCAACAACAGATACCTGCAACGCATACTGAGGGATGAATGGGGATATAAGGGACTCGTGGTGAGCGACTGCGGAGCCATCAGCGACTTCTTCGCCAAAGGGTGTCACGGGGTATCTGCCACTCCAGCAGAAGCTGCTGGTAAGGCCATAATCTCGGGCACAGACCTGGAATGTGGCTCGGTATATAAAACCATACCACAAGCCCTCGCCGATGGTACATTGACCATGGAAGCCATCGACAAATCGCTCAAGCGACTGCTCACGGCAAGAATAAGACTTGGTGACCTCGACGACGACAAACTCGTGGAATGGACCAAGATACCCCACGACCGACTCTGCTCTGAAGCCCACAACGCCCTTGCATACGAGATGGCACAGAAGAGTATTGTATTGCTTCAAAACCGCAACAACGTGCTGCCCCTGAAGAAGGATGGAATGAAAATAGTGGTGATGGGACCCAACGCCAACGACAGTGTGATGCAATGGGGAAACTATAGCGGATACCCCGTTCACACCGTTACAATCCTCGATGGAATCGAGAAAAAACTAAGGGGAAGGGGCACGGTGAAGTATGTGGATGGATGCGGACACGTGAGCAACACCGTGAGGGAAAGCCGATTTGCCGCCCTCACCACCCCCGACGGTAAGGCAGGAATGGAAGCCCGCTATTGGAACAACGTCAAGATGGAGGGCAAGCAAGCCGCTGCAGCCACATATACCAACGCCATCAACCTCAACAACGGCGGTAATACGGCGTTTGCAGCTGGTGTGGAGCTCGACAACTTCTCAGGGCGATACCAAGCCACATTCAATGCCGACAAGGACGAGGAGGTGATATTCGAGGTGGAGGCTGACGACGGATTCCGCATTATCGTCAATGGCGACACACTGCGCGACAGATTCCGTCAGGCGCATGGAGTGCAGAAATGGCAGAAGACCTACAAGGTGCGCCCCGGCGACAAATACGACATACAGATTGACTACGTGCAGATATTCGGTATGGCACACATGAAATTCGACGTTTTCGCCGTCGTAAACAAATCTACAGCCGACATCCTCGCCGAGATAGCCGATGCCGACTGCGTGGTGTTCGCCGGAGGTATATCGCCCCGACTCGAAGGCGAGGAGATGAAGGTTGATGCCTATGGATTCAAGGGCGGCGACCGCACCGACATCCAACTGCCCCAATGCCAGCGCGACCTCGTGAAGGCCATCAGTGATGCGGGCAAGCGTATCATCTTCGTCAACTGCTCTGGCTCGGCCATAGCCCTCGTGCCCGAGACTTCCGCCTGCGATGCCATCATGCAGGCATGGTACGGCGGACAAAGGGGTGGTGACGCTGTTGCTGACGTGCTCTTCGGCGATTATAATCCATCCGGCAAACTGCCCATAACGTTCTATCGCTCGGTGGATGACCTGCCCGATTTCCTCGACTATACGATGACCAACCGCACCTATCGCTATTTCACCGGTCAACCGCTTTGGGCATTTGGCTACGGCTTGAGCTACACCACATTCTCATTCGGCAGTCCGTCATATAAGAACGGAAAGATCCGTGTGGATGTCACCAACACCGGCAAACAGGACGGCGACGAGGTGGTGCAGGTGTATCTGCGACATACCAAAGACAACGGCGGTCCGATAAAATCCCTGCGCGGATTCAAGCGCGTCAGTGTCAAGGCTGGCGAGACCAAGCATGTGGAGATCGACATGCCAAGGGAAAACTTCGAGATGTGGGACGCATCCACCAACACCATGCGCGTCGTAGGCGGTGAATACGACGTGATGGTAGGAAACAGCAGCAATGATGCCGACCTCAAGCATATCACGGTGAAATTATAAATCAATTTTTTTGTATCTTTGTGCCGACTTAAATATCTCTCAATCTAAATCGAAATAATGAAAAAGGAATTATTATTGCTAATTGTATCAATAGATCGG
>JBJEAY010000258.1:0-2540 GCA_051869575.1 Prevotella sp.
TACATTATTATTATTTACTAACTAAAATTTAAACAATTATGAAGAAATTAATTACACTTTTTGCAGCCGCAATCATGGCTGTTGGTGCTAACGCACAGACTGAGGAATTGTGGGTTTCCTCTGGTAACCCAGGCTGGTATCAAGCAACAGTAGCCAACGTATCTACTTTGGAGAATTTCCATATTGATTTCAGATCCAAGTGGTCTGTATATCAATTGGTGGATGATACGAATCCAATTACTCTTGCTGATTACAAAGGAGTAAAAATTGAGTATACAATTGATACATCATCTACAATAGCGATTAACTTAAATGTAGCAGGTGAACAGTACAGTGAACTACCTGCCGATCAGTCTTCTGTTATTATTCTTTTTGATAAGGATGATAAATTAAGTGAATTAACAGAAGTAAAAGATATGAGCCTTCAGCAAGCAGATGCAGGAAAAGCAAGTATTGATGTGAAGTCCATTTCGCTTGTTAAAATAGATGATTCAGAAGTTCAATTCACTACTTGCGGTACAAAATGTTACAATAATACAGCTTACAAGTCTTGTACTTTAAAATTTGCAGGTTGGGGCAGTCAGGGTTTGTTGAGAAATGATAATGGCGAAGATTTGACATTTGACCCAGCAAGTGGGTTGTCATATAAGTATGAGATCAAGTTTGCAGAAGCTATTACTTTTGATGTTGCTCTTTCATTGAATTATAAGGATGGAGATGCTGACAAAAGTGTTGAATTCATAGCAGCTTCAGGTGCTACTGAATTAGTTGCTACTGTAAATTCAGAAAACTGCACTCAGTCAATTGTAAGTACTGGTATTAAGGGCTTTTCTGACCAAAGCATAAAAATTGCATCCGTTAAGCGTACAACAATCGACCCCACCGGCGTTCAGAAGATTGAAGTTCTGAACCCTGCCAACGCCGAGTTCGTCAACGCTGCCGGCCAGAAGGTAGGCAAGAACTACAAGGGCTTGGTTATTAACAAGGCCACTGGCAAGAAGTTTATCAACAAGTAATATTTTTAGGTTAGTGTTTTTTAGCTGTGCAGTCCTTGATGAAGGGCTGCACACTTTGTTTTCTACACAAATAAGTCGTCGAGAGTGAGGATAACATTGACATGGTCCTTATATAACCCATTTTTCACACCGAAAGTAGTAATAAGAGTTGGGATAATGGCATGTTTAGTGCCAGTTTCCACACGGAAGAGCTCCATCCTGTTTGCCATCTTCAGGTATTCATCCTTATCAAGCTCATACTCCTTTTTTGAATATTTCACCTCACATAAATTAATTGCAGAATCGGCACGGTCGATTATTATATCAATTTGAGCTCCATTGTCATCCTTGCGGCATCTCCATGCATAATTTTCAGTTCGGACGCTATAAATACCCAGAGCCTTCTTAATTTGTGGAATATGAGCTTGACAAATGCGTTCAAAAGCCAATCCGTGCCAAGTATTGACCGTAGGAGTCTCAATATTCCGCGTCCAATAGTGTTCATCCCCAATGTGCTTTGAGACAATAGTATTATAAAATATAGTATAGAAGTCAACTAATTGAAATATCGCAGAATTGGTCTTTATCCTATTACTCCTTACATTATATCTGCGCACGAAATCACAATACACCAGATCTGTAAGCTGATTGCCAAGACGGCCATTATTGTCTATATCCAATGATTTAGCTATTTCCTCACGAGTCATACCTTCGGGGTGTTTCACTAAAAGCGAAATGATGTCAAGATATGGTTGGGGATTGCGAAACAAAGAGGAAAATAGTCTGCGGTATTCCCTTGCCATTTCGGCATTTTCAGAAAAGAACAATCGGTCAATACCAATTGCTGGACTGTCGGAAACACGGAACTGGCTCATATAATATGGCACACCACCTACTGCCATATATGCTTGTAACACTCCAAGACGTTGCCAAGTGAATCCCCTTGAATGAAAATATTCTTCACATTCAGCCAAAGTAAATGGACGTAACGCCATCTCATGGGTAATACGATCGTGAAGACCTCCATGATTGTCGATGACATTCCTCACCATCCACGATGTAGCTGAACCACAAACAATCAACATAATCTCAGACTGCCAATTTGCCCAACTATTCCAAAAATGCCCCAAAGCATTTACAAAACCAGCCTTGGGAGTGTCAAAACAAGGAAGCTCGTCAATGAATATAACAGTTCTTTTGCCCTTCTCTATCTTTGTTTCCAACAATTGGCGTAGCGCAAAAAACATATCAATCCAAGAGGTAGGTTTCTTTCCTTTATAACCATATGCCTTCAGAGCCGTATAGAACACTGAAAACTGTTCTGAACGGTTGCCTTCTAACACGCCTGTCACGTCGAAGGCAAAATCGTTTTGGAAAAAATTACGCACCAAAAACGTTTTACCTACCCTACGTCGTCCGAAAAGGGCAATAAACTCCGCTCTGCCCGACTCAACATATTGAGTTAACAATCGTTTCTCTTCATGGCGACCTATAAGCTTATCATTTGTCATCATATATTATTGAATAATCGATTATCAAGATCGG
>JBJEAY010000259.1:0-2528 GCA_051869575.1 Prevotella sp.
CTTGGTGGATATAAAGCATGAGCAAGGAGTTTTTGTAATATCTGGAAAAGTTCAGATGTCATAAAAAATAACAGAGCGAATCTTTACAAATGGGAACACAATAAAGTGGATCCTTCCCCTGTAACGATTGCAAAGATCACAGCATATCGTAACATGGGCAGGAAAGCTTTGCGGAAAAAACTTCAGGAACTTGAAGAAAAAAATAACGAATATGAAAAAGAACGACGTCAATCATTCAGATTACAGATGTTTTTTCAACTGTTGCTTCTCTGTTTGACGATGCAAAATTAAGACATAAAAAAATCACAACCAACGAAAAACGTTGATTGTGATTTACATTGTTATATTTGCTATGTGTTTTGCTATGACATATTATAAATTAGAGTAATTCCATCAATCTTTCAGCAAGTTTATACATCTTCATTTCGGTTGAATTAAGTTTGTCACTTAGCGAACGCCACGTGTCCACACTTCCAACAAGATGGGGCAATGAAACATTCCTCCAATTGTCATATACTATCTCTATGCCGACTACGACACCGAGATTTTCTATCACCGACTGGAAGTCTTTTCTATTCATAGGATATCCACACTTCTCCGTCAAGACACGATATATAGCCCACCATACAGTGCCGCTTGTCATGAGTCCCTCCTTGTCACATGTTTCGATAGCCGCCTTAATCTTCTCTGACGAGACAGGTAGATTTTTAGCCTGTCCGGCGTTGATTGTAACCGGGGCATGATAATGAGGATCATTGATTATTACGCAATTGCTGTTCTCTGCAAAATGCATGGAGTATTTACTTTGGAAAGTTTCTGACATAATTGTTTGTTTTATGAATTAATGACTACATCGTTACTGTTAGTTCCATAATATTGGAAATAGGTATTTCCACTGTTCTGGTATTTTTGCATACTCATCTTTAGCCTATGCTTTTGTTCTTCACTCAATGTGTTATTAGTCTCGTAGAGCATAAGCCTTATCGCCTCGTTCATTATTACGGCATGAGCTGCGGTGTCTTGAAGTGGCACAAGACTTATCATTTCGTCAAAAGTCATTCCTGGCTTCAGTTTCTTCTGTTTGCATATCCGACTTTGGTTGAATGGCAGAAAACGATTGAGTGTTGCCTTGAAATTGCCAAGGTCTTTCTCCTTGTTATATATAGTTCGCTCCGAAGCAAGATGCCGTTCTTTTTCAAGAACATCCACCACGTCCTCCTCGGTACATATCGAAGCGAGGTCGTATGTCTTCGACAAATATCGCGCCCACGACAGGTAATTGCCGCGAGCCTTTCTGCCAATCCCCCTTATTTTCTCAAGATAAAGATTGAACTCAATAATAATATTCTCTTGCTCTTCAGTCATATCGTTTTTAATTTTACCTTGCAAAAGTAATAATAATCATCCGAATATGCAAGAGCAAGAGAATATTTTTTTATGAGATTGCGAAAAAAACATGCAATCACCCCGTTTCACTGAATTTATTTGCCATCAATCATGCTTTTCACCGATTCTGCAATATATCGTGCCATCAGCGGGGGCACGGCATTGCCGATCTGTCTGAACTGATATTTCTTGGCTACATGAGAGAAGTCAAATGAGTCAGGAAACGATTGCAAGCGTGCCATCTCACGTGGGGTGACATAGCGGTTCTCGCTTGGATGCACAGCCCAGTTGCCGTGGTTGTCCTTGACTGTAGGTGCAGGACGATTCCAGTACAGTTTGTGGCATGAGTCATTGCGTGTTGGATAATATGCCTCGCCCTCTTTCATTTCCTTCATTCTCGCTAATGTCTCAAGCTTTGAGGCAGTCATCAGATGACTCAGCTTTTCATCATGACCATGACCCACGAGGTCGCCTATGGCATCCTTCACGGATATATATTCATCGGGAGTAAGAACAGGTTTTGGGAATACATTCTCCACACCAATTCTGTTGCCAATGAATATCACGCGCTTGCGGAGCTGAGGTACGCCATAGTCGGCAGCGTTGAGCACCTTGTAATCCATCTTGTATCCCAATTCGGCGAAGGCTTCAATGATTTGCTTTACGACTTCGCCTTTTCCCATCGACAGGATGCCCTCAACATTTTCGCCAACAACCACCTTGGGATTTGTTACTTTGACAACACTCACAAACTCTTTAAATAGTTTGTTTCTCGGGTCATCTATAATACGCTTGCCCGACATTGAGAATCCCTGGCAGGGGAAACCTCCCACCACCACGTCAATCTTCTTACCATCCGCAAGCTCGTATAGTTGTTGCTTGACCTCTGGGTCGGTGATGTCGCCCTCGACGAGATGATGGTTGAAATTAGCACGATAAGTGATGGCAGCGTTCTTGTCGAACTCATTTGCAGCCACACACTCGAAATCGGCATCGCTAAATCCTTTACCGATGCCTCCGCAACCTGCGAACAGGTCGATAAAATTAATTTTTTTAATCATAATAGAAATTTTAATGCTGTTGCCAGCTTTTAATAAATAAAAATATTATTGACTACATTTAATAATAGTCATATATCAGCC
>JBJEAY010000260.1:0-2527 GCA_051869575.1 Prevotella sp.
TTCTTAAAAAATACAAAAAGGTGATTATCCATTATAGATAATCACCTAATAACCAATAATATATTATAGAAGAGTTATAGTTTTACAGAAGATATGTCAACAAGTCCGTTGACGATAGCATAGATGGTGAGTCCTGCCGAAGAGTGAATCTGAAGTTTGCGGGCGATGTTGCGGCGATGTGTGATGACTGTGTTGACAGAAATGAAAAGATGTTCGGCGATTTGTTTGTTAGACATTCCCTGTACAAGTGCCACCACAACATCCTTTTCCCTGTCGGAAAGTTGTTCGCCTACGTCACCTTGTCGCGGGAACACCATTGTGGATATATTCTTTGTAACGCTGTCCTTACGCAAGCGCTGTTCGAGTTTGCGGATGGCAGGAACAAAGATATTGTCCTCTACCGAGGCATGCAGATTGAGCCATTCCTCATTATTATATATACCATAGAGGGTGGCTGTGAGTTTGTTGTTGCGCTGAGGGTCGCCCGGCAGATACTTCAATATGATGTTCTTGAGTTCCTTGAGCTTCTGGTCGGTCTGACCGTGCTTCTTCGAGAAGGTCTCTATGTCATAATCGCCTGGCACCTCGTTGGCAAGCAGCGAGTTGACATAAGGGAAGAGCATTCGCTCCTCATACTTCATGTGCTTGCGAATCTCGCGCGAGTATTCATCATAGAACTTCATTATCAGCTGCCCCACCCCGTCTTCCTCGTTGATCGACTCCTGCAGTTCGCGACGTATCGACGGCAACTGGTAGTCGAGGTAATAGACATGGCATGCCTGAAGATAATGCAGAAGCGTGGAGACGGACAGGCGGTCGGCATCATCGGCGTTGTAATAGCCATTGATGGTGTAGTTGACCACGGCGAGGAAGGTGTAGGTGTCCACACCGTTGTCGCAACAGGTCTCATTGACGGTCTTGTCGCCGAAACCCAGATTAATCCCAAAGCAGCCAAGTGACTGCAATACATTGTAGTTGTCGCGGATAAGTGAAATCATCTTATCGTCTGCCTCATATACCTTATGATTCTTCATATATATTACAGGTGTTTATGAATTCGGCTGCAAAATTAATGCATTTTTTCGAATTACGCAATAATTATTTATTAGTATTTTTATGATTATCATTCATTTTCATATCATATTTATTAGGTATTAAAAAAACTTAATGCCAAATCGCATTTGTCGGTCGATATCCATTATTTTTACGTTAATCATGCAACAGACATCTATTTTATTTGGTAATTGTCGATAAAACACCTAATTTTGCAGCGAATAAACAAATATTTATGAGAATAAAAGAATTATTGGCTATTTCGATGCTGACAGTGTCGATTACAGCAATGGCACAGACAGGAAAGGGAGGAACATGGACTCTCGACGACTGTCTTGACTATGCCATAAAGAACAACATTTCGCTTCAGAAACAGCAACTGAGCAGACTATCGGCTGTGGAAGACATAAAACAGTCGCAGAAAGCCCTGTTGCCATCTCTTAGTGCTAACACGTCGCAAATGTTTGGTTGGCGACCATGGATTAACGACCAGACGACGACGGTGGCTAACGGTACTATCACCAACAAAATCAGTAAGACGTACTATAACGGCAGTTATGGGGTGAACGCCAACTGGACTGTGTGGAACGGAAACAAGAACCACAACACCGTGAAGCTCAACAAACTGACGGAGCAGAAGGCGGAACTGGACTCTGCTACCACCGCACTCCAACTGAAGGAGCAGATTGCCTCGCTGTACGTGCAGATACTGTATCTCACTGAGGCTATTGGTGTGAGTCGCCAGAGTCTGGAAACAAGTATTAAGAACGAGGAAAGGGGAAAGACAATGATGGACGTAGGAAAAATGTCGAAGGCCGATCTCGCCCAACTCACTGCACAGAGAGCCCAGGACGAGTATAACCTCGTGAACGCGCAAAGCCAAATAGCAAATGCGAAAAAGGAACTCAAGCAACTGCTCGAACTGACCAACGTGGAGAGCTTTGAGATCTTTATCCCTAATGACATTGAACAGGCCAACGACCAAAAGGCTCTTGAGACAATCCCTGCCCTCGCCGAGATATACCAAGCCGCAGTGACGACACGACCCGAGATCGCGTCGGCACAACTTGCCATCAAGAGCAGCGACGTGAGTCTTGCCATTGCCAAGGCGGGAAAGATGCCCACCATCGGTATCAACGGAAGCCTCGGAACAAGTTCGTCGTCGATGAGCGACAGGGCATGGGGACAACAGATGAAAACCAACTTCGACGCGGGAGTGGGAGTATCGTTGAGTGTGCCAATATTCGACGGAAGACAGACAAAAACAGCGGTCAACAAGGCAGTAATACAAAGAAGACAAGCCGAACTCGACCTGCAGAACAACGAGAAGCAGCTGTGGAGCACCATTGAAGGCTACTGGATTGACGCCACCACCAACCAACAGAAATTCCGCTCGGCTGTGGCAAGCGTGGAAAGCCAACAGGCAAGCTACGACCTGCTGAGCGAACAGTTTAGTTTGGGACTGAAGAACATC
>JBJEAY010000261.1:0-2524 GCA_051869575.1 Prevotella sp.
CTCGAACGCCCGACCCCTACGTCCCGAACGTAGTGCGCTACCAACTGCGCTACATCCCGATTTCAGTTTGCGGCTGCAAAGTTACACATTTTTTTTGTAATCCGTGCAACTTTTCCCAAAAACTTTCATAAAATCCTCAATTTTTCTTCATTGACTTCATTTTCAAAGCATCTCCGGCAGTTGATAAAGTTTGATGCCGTTGCTTCCCTTTATGAGGATATAATATCCCTGTGGCTGATTGGCGGCAATGGCAGCCTTCACTTCCTCGATGTCGGCAAATTTGCGCAATGAGGTGTTAGTCTTAGCAAAAGCCTCGCCAACGAGCCACGTATTCGTCAGTCCTGCCTCGGCAAGGAAGTCAACCACCTTCTGATGTTCCTCCTCACTCGACTCTCCCAATTCCCTCATGTCGCCAAGTATTGCCATCTTCGGTTCCACCTGCATATCACGGAAGTTGCGCAATGCAGCCGCCATACTCGTGGGATTGGCGTTGTATGCATCCACGATGAGATGGTTGTGCTGTGTCTCAGTGAGTTGCGAGCGGTTGTTGCTCGGTTCGTATGACGACAGGGCATGACAAATCTCTTCGGACTTTACTCTAAAGTGCAGACCGATGGTTGCAGCAGCCAACATATTATATATATTATAGCTTCCGATGAGATGAGTGTTGACATCATACCACCTCTCGCCGTCGGTCCAGCGGAAATGCAGGAATGGTGCACAATCCACCACTTCGCCTCTCACGCTCAGTCCCTCGATTGGCTCCGTACTATATTTAATAAGGTGTAGTCCGTCGGCAATACCCATCAGATGTTCGTTGCCTGCATCAATAAACACCTTGGACGACGGATTGATACGCAGGAAATCATACAGTTCGCCCTTGGTGCGCACCACACCCTCAAACGAACCGAAGCCTTGCAGGTGAGCTTTGCCCACATTGGTTATGATACCGTATTGCGGTTCCACCGTCTCCACCAATGTCTTGATGTCGCCTGGATGACTTGCCCCCATCTCCACCACTGCGATGTCATGCTCAGGTGTGAGGCGGAAAAGCGTCTTCGGCACTCCCACGTCATTGTTGAAGTTGCCTTGTGTGAACATCACATTGTATTTCTCGCCAAGCACTGCCGCCACAAGTTCCTTGGTGGTCGTCTTGCCGTTTGTTCCTGTGATGCCAATCACCGGTATGTTGAATTGTCGGCGATGATGTCGTGCGAGAGCCTTGAATGTGGCAAGGCAGTCATCCACGAGTATATATCTCTTGTCGGCGATGTCGGCATATTCCTTTTCATCCACGATGGCATAGGCGCAACCCTTGTCGAGAGCCGATGCGGCAAACTTGTTGCCGTCGAATGATTCGCCTTTGAGGGCAAGGAAAATCGACCCCTCGGGGCAGTCACGACTATCGGTGGTTATCACCGGATGTTGGCGGTAGATTTCGTAAAGTGATTCTATTTTCATATCTCTTTTTTTCTAAATGACGTGCAAAATTACGTCATTTTTCGCATATAAAGAAATAAATCGGTTGTTTTTTTGCTTTTTATTTGTTTTTGTGCGCAAAATAAATTATCTTTGCAGAAAATTGAAGATATAAGATTTGGAATATACAATTAATGTGGGAGGCAAACTCATGGATATGAGTAGCCCCAAAGTGATGGGCATATTGAATGTTACGCCCGACTCCTTCTTCTCGGGAAGTCGCAAGCAGACCGAGCAGGAGATTGCCGAACGCTGCAACCAGATAATCGACGAGGGCGGCGAGATAATCGACGTGGGCGCATTCTCCACCCGTCCTGGCGCTCCCGAGGTGAGCGAGTCCGAGGAGATGGATCGCTTGCGCAATGGACTGCAAATCCTGCGTCGCGAGCAACCCGACGCCGTTGTGTCGGTTGACACCTTCCGCCCCGACGTGGCACGCATGGCGGTGGAGGAATATGGTGTGGCTATAGTGAACGATGTGTCGGAAGGCGGAATAACGGGTGTTGTCAACAAGCCCTTGGGATGGACCCAAGGCGACTATCCCGACATGTTCCGTATGGTGGCAAGACTTGGTGTGCCCTACATACTGATGTCGGTGAAACCCAACGTCGAGCAGATGCTCATGGCTTTTGCACAGGAGGTGCAGCAGTTGCGCGACTTGGGAGTGAAGGACATCATTCTCGACCCAGGCTTCGGTTTTGGCAAGACACTCGACGACAACTATCGCCTGATGGCTGAGATGGACAAACTGCAAGTGCTCGGTCTTCCCCTACTCGTGGGTGTTTCGCGCAAGTCGATGATATTCCGCCTTATTGGCGGCGACCCCACCACTTCGCTCAACGGAACCACTGTCCTACATACCATCTCGCTCTTAAAAGGCGGCAATATCCTCAGAGTGCACGATGTGAAGGAAGCTGTGGAATGTGTGGAGATCTTTCAGAAATTAAAATATTAAATAACTCAACTTTCGCAAGTAGGGGTAGTTAAAGAAGTTAAGGAAGTTAAAGGAGAAGTTTCCTTGAGCGAAGCGAAAAAAAGACGTATG
>JBJEAY010000262.1:0-2518 GCA_051869575.1 Prevotella sp.
CATGAAACGTCCAACCGCGAATTCCATTCCATAACGGGCACATACAAGGGCAAGCGCATCACCGTGTTGAGCACAGGTATAGGATGCGACAATATCGACATTGTGATGAACGAGCTCGACGCTCTTGTCAACATCGACTTCTCCACACGCACTGTCAAGCCCACTCTGCGTAGTCTTCAGATTGTCCGTATCGGAACATGCGGAGGTCTTCAGCCCAACACACCCGTGGGAACATTCATTGCATCGGTGAAGAGCATCGGTTTCGACGGACTGCTCAATTACTATGGCCGACGCGATGAGGTGTGCGACACTGATTTGGAAAAGGCATTCACCGCCCACACCTCTTGGCTTCCGCAGTTGCCTGCACCCTATGTGGCAGTTGCCGATCCTCAACTCATCAACCGCATCGCAGGCGACGACATGGTGAGGGGCATCACTTGTGCCTGCGGCGGATTCTATGGTCCTCAGGGCCGACGCCTTCGCATACCCTTGGCCGACCCCGAACTCAACAGTAAGATTGAGTCGTTTGAATACCAAGGTCTGCGCATCACCAACTTTGAGATGGAGAGCAGCGCATTGGCAGGCTTGAGTAGTCTTCTTGGTCACAAGGCCATGACATGCTGTATGGTGTTGGCTAATCGACGTGCTCACCAGATGAACACCAATTACAAGAATGACATCAACACACTAATTCTTACCGTTCTCGACAGGATATGAAATTGAATGACAATATCTGCGCCATGGCCACTCCCTCGGGCGGAGCCATTGGTATTGTTCGAGTGTCAGGTCCTGACTCAATCTCCATAGTCGGCACTCTGTTCAGCCGGAATATATCCGAGGCAAAGAGTCACACTATGCATTATGGTGTCTTTGCCTCAGATTCCTCTGTGCCCATCGACGACGTGATGGTTGCCGTCTTCCGTGCCCCACATTCATATACGGGCGAGGATTCCGTTGAAATATATTGTCATGGCTCCAGATATATCATGTCGCAGATAATTCGCTGCCTTATAGAAGCCGGATGCCGACAGGCCGATCCTGGCGAATACACCCGCCGTGCCTTCATCAATGGCAAGATGGATCTTAGTCAGGCTGAAGCCGTTGCCGACCTTATTGCCGCTTCGGGCAAAGCCTCCCACAACATGGCTCTCGGACAACTGCGCGGCAATATCTCCAACGAACTCTCCGCCCTGCGCGACCAGCTTCTCAAGATGACATCACTGATGGAACTCGAACTCGATTTCAGCGACCACGAGGAACTTGAGTTTGCCGACCGCACCGCCCTCTTCCATCTTGCCACCACCATTCAAGAGCGCATCTCTTCGCTTGCCTCCTCCTTCCGCACCGGTCAGGCAATCAAGCAAGGCATTCCCGTGGCCATCATCGGCAAGACCAATGTCGGCAAGAGCACACTGCTCAACCGACTTGTAGGCGAGGACAAAGCCATCGTAAGCGACATCCACGGCACCACCCGTGACATCATCGAGGACACCATAGACATCCACGGCATTACATTCCGTTTTGTAGATACAGCCGGACTTCGCGCCACCGACGACGTCATCGAGCGCATAGGCATAGAGCGTTCCTATTCCGCCCTTTCCAAGGCAGCCATTGTCTTGTGGGTCATCGATTCCCGTCCCACTGATGAGGAGATTGCTGATATCACCCGTCGGTGCGAGGGTAAGCAACTCATAGTCGTCATCAACAAAACCGACAAATATGGTGCCCCCTCGCTATCACTTCCCTTCACCACCCTGTCCATCAGTGCACTCCAAGGCAGCGGCATAGCCTTCCTTAAGGATACGATATACGAAAAATCCGACATACCCGAGATTGGAGAGAACGATGCCATCATCACCTCCGCCCGCCACTACGACTCGCTGCTCCATGCCAAAGAGAGCATCGACAGGGTTATCGAAGGCCTTAATATGTCCATCCCCAACGATCTCCTGAGCGAGGATCTCCGCCAGTGTCTCGACGCCCTTGCCGAGATCACCGGTGGCGTCATCACTTCCTCCGAGGTGCTCTACAATATCTTCTCCCACTTCTGCATCGGCAAATAGATTTCTTAATGGTGGAGTGAGGTAAGGATGATGTACGAGGAACGTGTCGATTCGAGCCTTCACTTCTGCGAGATATTCGGCATTGGTAGGTCCCTTGTTGCTGCCGCACGAATTGGCGGCATCATATCCGTCGCCTACACACGACGGGCGTCCCCAGAAATAAATGTCCTTGGTGAACTGCTGCCCCACATTTGCAGCACCCACCACCTTGCCATCCACCACTACTGTCTCGGCATTGCCATTGCCCGGACCTGCCACCTTGGCAAAAAGCCACAACACAAGCACATATCCAATGCCAAGAAACACACACAATGCTGTGTACATAACTGAAATCTCCTTAAATTTTCTCAAACCGGTTGACACATTTGTAAAACAGCCAGAAGCAGCCCAAGCCGCTCACCAGGCAAATCACGAATCCAATTGAAAACAAATCCATTCTTTTCTTTCTTTTTTAT
>JBJEAY010000263.1:0-2515 GCA_051869575.1 Prevotella sp.
TAAATAACGTAATTAATAACAATGGTGCCGTAAGGCACTTTTTAAAGTGCACTCAAATATTAAAATATTAAAATAATAAAGAAACGAAGTTCGGCGACCGAAGGGAAAGCCAATTAAAGGATAAAATCGCTGATGAAGAGGGCTAATGTTTATCTGCATGACAGACTGGCAGGGGTGCTGACTGAGGACGAGAGAGGGTTCGGGTTCAAGTATCTCGACAGTTATCTCGACTCTGACAGTGCCGAGGCTATAAGCCTTACACTACCACTGAGAGAGGAAGAATACCGCGACACGGTACTCTTCCCATTCTTCGACGGACTCATACCAGAGGGATGGCTGCTGAATATTGCAGAAAACAGTTGGAAGATAAACCAACGCGACCGTATGTCGCTACTGCTCGCTTGCTGCAAGGACTGCATTGGAGCTGTAAGCATTGTTCCAGATGAACCTAATATATAATATAAGGTAATATGTGTGAGAGATGTCTTTATTGCTATAAGGAACTGAAGGAAGGACAGGTGGACTATCATCCCGCCTGCTCCAAGAAGCTCTTTGGCACAAAGACTCCACCCAGGCTGCCATTCGTGAGAGGCGAAATCGGTGAATTGGCAAAACAGGTGGTGAGAAGCCAGACTACACTGACCGGCGTGCAGGCTAAACTCTCACTCGACGTCAACCGCGGAGGCAAGAACGAACCAGACCGCTTTACTATCGTGGGATTATGGGGACGATATATACTCAAACCACAGACTGAGGCATACCGTTGTCTGCCTGAAATAGAAGACCTCACGATGCATCTCGCTGAAGTGGCGAAGATTGCGGTTGTGCCTCATGGAATGATACGCTTCGCAGACGGCGAGCTTTGCTATATCACCAGACGCATTGACAGAACACCCGACGGAAAAAAAATACCAATGGAGGATATGTGCCAATTGACGGAACGACTGACCGAATATAAATACAAGGGTTCATACGAGCAAATTGCAAAGCATATCAGGAAATACTCCTCGGTGCCGCAGCTCGATCTCGTGAACTTCTGGGAGGTGGTTGTCTTCTCATGGATTACCGGCAATGCCGACATGCACCTGAAGAACTTCTCACTCTACAATACAGGACACGGATATACACTCACGCCAGCATACGACCTTCTCGCCACTACACTCATCATGCCCGAAGACCCGGAAGAACTTGCACTCATGCTCAACGGCAAGAAACGCAAGCTAAGACGCAGTGACTTTGTAAATTCGATGACGCTATCAGGACTCAACGACAAGGTTATAGAGAACATAGCCAAGAAGTTTCGCCGCAGCTTACCGAAATGGCTCGACTATATCAACCAATCATTTCTGCCTGAAGACCTGAAACGAGCATACAAGCATCTGATTCTTCATAGGGTGATACTGCTAAGATGAATTATTTTAAATTACTAACTATATAATTTTTCAGAAACAATGAAACCTATCTGCAAACTTATTATGCTCGCACTCCTGACCATTCCCGCGGGACTGCAAGCACAAAGACATCGCCCACAAAGCGATTTCACTACTGACACTCTGATGGTGCACGACCACGTAATGGCTTTTGAGAACGGGACGTATCACATGTTTAGCACTGGCACAGGACTTCAGCATGCCACTTCAAAAGACTTGAAGACTTGGACAGTGAAGGCAACACCGGCAATGAGCGTAATACCGAAATGGACACAAGACTCGGTGCCAGGATTCCGCAACCACGTATGGGCTCCCGACATCATCAGATACCGCGGCAAATGGTGGATGGCTTACAGCTGCTCTTCATTCGGCAAGAACACGTCGGCCATAGGACTATTGTCGGCACACTCGCTCGATGCGGGGGAGACATGGAAAGACGAGGGGGTGCTGGTGGCATCACGTGAAGGACGTGACAACTGGAACGCCATTGATCCCAACTTCGTGCTTGATGACAATGGGGAGCCTTGGCTGACGTTCGGCTCGTTCTGGGACGGTATCCAGCTCGTAAAACTCGACACTACAATGCACATTGCCAAAGGGCAAAAGATGAAGACCATTGCAAGGCGAAAGCATGTGAACACAATGGAGAATCCCATCGAGGCACCGTTTATCTTCAAGCACGGGAGCTATTACTATCTGTTTGTTTCGTGGGACTACTGCTGCCAGGGAATGAAAAGCTCATACAAAGTGGTAGTGGGAAGAAGCCGGAATATCGAAGGGCCATATCTCGACAGCAATGGCAAGGACATGGCTGACCTTGGAGGAACATTGGTCATAGAGGGCGACAAGAAGGAATTCGAGGCTGCAGGACACTGTTCCGCATATTCATTCCAAGGCAAGGATTATTTCCTTTGCCACGGATATTCGGTTGCTCTCAAAGGTGCTTCGATCTTAATATGCAAGGAAATCTCGTGGACAAAGGACGGATGGCCTATACTAAAGGATTAATAGAAATAATCTATAGAGGCATAGAGAAATTCTGTTTGGAATACTCAGTATTTATTATTACCTTTGCACCGGAATTA
>JBJEAY010000264.1:0-2514 GCA_051869575.1 Prevotella sp.
GTTTGGGACTGAAGAACATCGTGGAACTAATGACTGGAAAGACCAACTTGCTCAATGCGCAGCAGGAGAAGCTGCAGAGCAAATACATGACCATCCTCGATATCCAAATGCTCAAATTCTATGGCAACGCCAATACTGAATTATAATTATAATCATCATCCAAAACATGAATTAAATATATAAAACAACATGAAAAAGATCAGCAAAATATGGTTGGCCGCAGGTGCCATAATAGTGATAGCTATCATAGCATGGCTTATCTCTGGCGGCAAGAAGGAAAAGCAGGTTAGCTTCTCACTCGAAAAGGCAGCACCTGCCAATATACAAATAGGTGTAACGGCTACGGGTACTATCGAACCCGTTACATCGGTGACTGTGGGTACTCAGGTGTCGGGTATCGTCAGCAGAATATACGTTGATTACAACAGTGTGGTGAAGAAGGGACAGGTGATTGCCGAACTCGACAAAACCAACCTGACAAGTGAGCTCAACACGGCAAAGGCAAACTTGGCAAGCGCACAGAGCTCGCTGAATTACGAAACCGACAACTTCAACCGCTACAAGACTCTGTTCAGCAAGGGACTCGTGAGCGCGGATGAATATGAGTCGGCCAAACTATCTTATGACAAGGCAAGGCAGACTGTTGTGTCGCAAAAGGAACAACTCAGGAAGGCGGAAACCAACTTGGGATATGCCACTATCACCTCGCCCATCGACGGTGTGGTGCTCTCAAAGGCTGTTGAGGAAGGACAGACAGTGGCTGCAAGTTTTAATACACCGGAACTCTTCTCTATTGCCAAGGACCTCAAGGATATGCGAGTGATTGCCGACATCGACGAAGCTGACATCGGCGAGGTGAAGGAGGGCGAACACGTCACATTTACCGTTGACGCTTTCCCCAACGACACATTCAATGGAGTGGTGACTCAGGTGAGACAGGAGGCTACCACCACTAATAACGTGGTGACATACGAGGTGGTAATCAGTGCACCGAATGCCGACCTCAAACTCAAACCCGGACTCACTGCCAACGTGACTGTCTTCACTGCCGAGAAGAATAATGTGTTGAGCGTGCCAAGCAAGGCTCTAAGATACACTCCGACGGTGGAAACTATCGGAAAGAAATACAAGATACAGGATTGTAACGGCAAGAACAAGGTGTGGACCCTCGAGGGCAATGTCATCAAGGCTCACGCAGTGCAAATCGGAATCTCTGACGGTTCGCGCACCGAGATTATATCCGGCATATCCAATGGAGCGCAAGTCATCACCGAACTGAAGGAGATTATGCCCGAAGGTGAGGATGAAGCTGCTGTGAATGGAGCAGAACGCAGTCCGTTTGCACCAGGCCCTCCGGGAAAAAACAAGAAAAAATAAATGCCACTATGGAAAAGAAAGTAGTAATAGAACTGCAGAATGTTAGGCGCAACTTTATGGTGGGAGACGAGGAAGTGCATGCCCTGCGTGGAGTGTCGTTCAAGATATACGAGGGCGAATTCGTCACTATCATGGGTAAGTCGGGATCGGGAAAATCCACATTGCTCAATCAATTAGGATGTCTCGATACACCATCAAGCGGTGAATATATCCTCGACGGGGTTCCAGTGAGGACTATGTCAAAATCTCAACGGGCTGTGCTGCGCAACCGCAAGATAGGATTCATATTCCAAAACTACAACCTCCTCGCCAAGACGACAAGCGTGGAGAATGTTGAACTGCCACTGATGTACAACTCGGAGGTGTCGGCAGCCGAACGCCATCAACGGGCTATAGAATCGCTGAAAGCCGTTGGTTTGGGCGACCGCCTTTACCACAAGTCCAACCAAATGTCGGGCGGACAGATGCAGCGAGTGGCAATAGCACGCGCCTTGGTGAACAATCCCGCTGTGATCCTTGCCGACGAGGCTACCGGTAACCTCGACACGCGCACATCATTCGAGATTCTCGTATTGTTCCAAAAGCTTCATGCCGAGGGACGTACTATCATCTTTGTGACTCACAATCCTGACATCGCCAACTATTCGAGCCGCAATATCATGCTGCGCGACGGAAAGGTGATAAGCGACGAGGTAAACAATAATATTCAGTCGGCTGCCGAAGGACTGGCCGCACTGCCTGTAAACACTGATGAATAAGTAATATGAATTATACAAATTTATTTAAGATAGCGCTAAGGGCAATTGCTGCCAACAAGACTCGCTCGTTCCTGACGGCTCTCGGCATCATCATTGGTATTGCATCGGTCATCACAATGCTTGCCGTGGGTCAGGGTACAAAACTGAGTATTCAAGCAAATATTGCCGAGATGGGGTCGAACATGATTATGATTGGCCCGGGTGCTGACAGACGTGGAGGCGTGAGACAGGATGCCTCGTCGATGGAGACACTCAAACTCACCGACTACGAGGCGATAAAAGATGAATGTACATTTATCTCTGCCATCAGTCCTACTGTGACCAAGAGCGGACAGTTTATATATGGCAATGAAAACGCTCCTTCCACCATCTACGGAGT
>JBJEAY010000265.1:0-2485 GCA_051869575.1 Prevotella sp.
CGAAGATGTCAAAAATGGTTTTAACAACTTTTAATCCGTGGTTCACCACACAGAGTCAAATCATTACAAATAATAGCAATATGGAAAGAACTATAGATAGAATGCCGACGCATCCAGGTGATGTCGTTAAGGAAGAATTGGAAGCGAGGGGAATATCCCAAAAGGAATTTGCCTCACGTACAGGTATCTCATATACGATGTTGAATGAGATTCTCAATAGCAAGCGTCCGATTACGAGTGAAATTGCTCTTGTAATAGAGGCTGCTTTGGGTATTAACCCGGAATTGCTCATAAATATGCAAAGCCGATATAATATGGTACAGGCAAGAATGAAACCTGCGATAGAATCTAATTTGGCGCACATTCGCAAGGTTTGTGCCTCGTGGTTGTTATGACCATAGGCTGGTATGATACCAAGGATTAAGACGCTTGCAGTATTGGATGACTTCTAAGTTAATCGCAATTCAATACCTTCCAAGTTCTCTGATGGGGTAGGTGATTAACACCTGCCGCTCCGTTCCTCCTTGTAGTCAAAGCCATGGTTCAGACCTCCGTTTTTTTTCCTCGTGAGGAAAAATATTTTCTCCCCGAGAAAGTCGATTATTCAACCGACTGTCCACATGAACACAATAGGGAAACCTCTTAGTGAAGTGTTAACTTGTTAACGCGTAACTTGCATTGAAACGCATTTTTTACTTTAAAAGAAGAATTTAATATTATATATAATATTATTATTTATAACATTTTACTCTAAGAGGCTTATGAAGGGAAATTTCTTGTCCGTTTCGCGTTAACAGTTAACACCTGCGGTGTGTAATGTCACCTCTGTCACCCCTTATGTCACCCAACAGTTGTCATGAAGTACTCACTATAGTTATTATAAAATATTCACTATAGTTATCATAAAGTATTCACTATAGTTATCATAAAGTTCTCACTAAAGCTATTATAATATTATTAGAACAGGCATCTAATCTATGTTCCGCACTGCGGAACGTACGTTCACCACTGCGGAACGTACATTCCGCATTGCGGAATATACATACCGCAGTGCGGAACATAACTCAAACATAGGCTTCACATAACATTATATTATCCTTTGTGATAAAATCTGAATGGATAGAGTGAAATAATCAATTCACTCTGTTCACTACATGCAACAATAGTCTTATCACTATGGATTTATCTAACGACTCTGGTGAATTCAGGTTGCTCGTCCTTTGCCACAGTGATATATACTTTTGCCGAAGCTGTAGAGCCATCCATCGACTTTGAATTTACAGTGAAGAGATATTCGGTGGTATCTCCCACGGTGCGCTTTCCGGCACTGACGGGAGTGCCTATTGGCATGGGATAGTCGCCACAGGCCTTTGCGAATATGGCTTTCTCTTCGTCGCCTACGGGCTGCTGTTCAGAGAAGTCGGGACGCTCAGCTATCTTGCCTTCAACAAATCCGCAGCCAATGAGGAATTGTGTTATCTCGTCTTTTGATTTATCCACACGGGCGTTGCGCACTCCATATCCGTCGAGCACCTTTGCCTCTTTCACTGCTTCTTTCAGTTGGGTCACACTTGTCTCAAGACCGCCGCTGCCAAAGGTGCAGAACGGGATGATCACCTTGCCGTCGAGTGCTTCACTCTTTATTAGTGAGGCAACGGGAGGGGCATAGGTTCCAAACCATATAGGATAGCCGAGGAAGATGGTGTCGTAGGCGGCGATGTCCTTGTCGAATGTAGCGAGCTTGGGCAATATGCTGTCCGCCATCTCTTTTTGACATCGGGCTATGGTCTCGTCAAAATTGCCGTTGTAGGGATTCTCCGCTTCGATGCGCAGTGTGTCGATGCCCGTCTGTCGGCTAATCTCTTGTGCCACCTTTGCCGTTGCACTGGTCTGCGAGTAATACACTACCAAACACTTCTCGTGGTTTACGGCGTCTTGGGCGTCGTTTTTCGGCGAGCACCCTACTAATGAGGCTATTGCTGCCAGGGATAAATAAATCTTTTTCATGTTTTATTGAATATTGATAATAAAATGATACCTCCTCAAACACCAGCTCTTGTCCTCTGTCAGTGTTGATCCCTCTATGTCCCTCCGTTGCAAAGCCGATGGAAAGCCAATGCAATTTCGATGGTAATTAGATGGGAAGTCTATGAGAGAGTGGAGAAGCATCGTCTTAGGTGCGTAATTTTCTTGCAAAGTTAGTCATAAAAACTTAAAACGCAACAGAAAAGGAAGAAAAAGATATTGAAGGAATGCTATTTTATGTTTTTTTAGCAATAAAATCTATTAAAATGTTTGTAGATTCAAAAAAAAGCAGTAATTTTGCGGATGCTAATGACTAAGCATGATTACCAAGAAATCATAGGTTTTAGAATTTGCAATATCCATCAGGGCGGCAACTGAGTGTTGTCGTCGTGTGTGCTAAGATATACAATTATTTCAATAGGTGTCTTTTTAAGGTAAGGCCCCAGGAAGTGTAGTGATA
>JBJEAY010000266.1:0-2480 GCA_051869575.1 Prevotella sp.
GATATACATGTGATAGATGTTTTCACGCATCAGCAGGCTGAGCCACTGACCGCCGTCAAGTCGCCATGAAGTGGGACGGTTGTAGTTTCTCGCCACTTGGTTGCCAAGGTAGTTGGTTAGATGACTCAAGGCAAAAGGTCCAATTGCCTCACCTCCAACAGCTATAGCGCCAAGGATGAACGGTGAGATGGCGGAAGCGGCTTGTGCGGCAGCATAAGAATAAGCTGCGGCAGAGGCTTCTGCCGTCCAGATGTTTCCTCCATAAAAGGCGATTGATCCTGCCCATTCAGCAGCCACTTGAGCTATTGCTTCGCTTGATCCCGCAGAGGCGACCTCCTGTGCCATTTCGTCGAGTGCCAGCTGTAGCATGAAATAGGCATTCTCAATTTCACCAATCGCGTTGGCGGCAGAACTCTGCAGGGCGGCTACGCCGGCATTGGCATGGGCTGACTGTCCCATGGTTGCCACCATGATAGCCACCTGCACACCAATAATCAGTGCATTCCATGCCGATGCCTGCATCCTCATCACCTGGTCGGTAGGCAATGAATTGAGCGACTTTGCTGCATAGTCGTAGGTCAGTCCCTCCACTGTCCATGCGCCATATTCCACTGGCAGATAGTCGGAAGCGACAATCTTGTCCTTATACTGGCTCCAGTTGGGGTCGTTGATGAAGTCGTCGTAGAGGTCGGGAGCCACCACGATGCGGAAGTCGGGATGCACATCGTCGAAGGCGTGCTCTCCCACATAGATGTCCGAGGGCGAGAGCGTCTCGTAGTGGTTGGTGCCGTCGGTGACGTGATAGAACATGTTCAGCTCCTTGAGGTTTGAGCAACCCTTGAAGCAATTATTCGGGATGACCATCTTCAGCCGTGTCCAAGTGCCGGTGGCAGCGCCGTGGCAGTCGGTGAAGATAATCTTGCGTATGCTCTGGTTGCCCTGCAAGGCTGAACCGTTGATGGCGATGGTCTTGTAGTTGTAGGTGATACCGATGTCGTTGCGGATGTTCATCACACCCTCGTTACCGTTCAGAGTGGCGTCGTTAACACCGCTCACCGACAGATACCACACGTTCTTGTCGAGTTCGGGACAAAGCAACTGACTTGGTTGCAAGCCGCGGTAGTAGGCTGCCCAAGGACCGACGATGGCTTCCATCTGCGCACTGTCCTTGTTGCAGTAATAAGTCTGTCCGTCCTCCGAGCGGAAGTAGCTGTATTTCACTCCGTCGTATTCCTGGTCGTCCATGGCGAAGTCGTAAGGCTCAAACTTGTCCTTATACTGGCTCCAACCCTCGTCGGCAATAAACTCCGACATGACGCTCGAAGGTATGCGGATCTTGAGATTGGGACAATCGTCAAACACGCCCTTGCCGATGGGCAACTGCGAGGGATGAATAGTCTCGTAGTGGTCGTAACCCTCCACGGAGTTCATCACCACATTAAACACCTTCAGATTCGTGCAACCCTTGAACGCCTTGTCGCCAATGGCGATGTTGAGAGGCAGGTAGTTCTTGGTAGCAGTGGGCATGATGTCGTATATCAATACCTCCTTGATGTTGGTGTCGCCCTCGAAGGCGCTCGACCAAATCTTAGTGGTGGTATAGGCGTAGGTCTCGCCCACATCCTTATATATATAGAGTTTGCCGTCGTGGTTTTTAATATAGCTGTCGTCGGGACCGATGACATGCACCTTATATACGGTGGTGCCGTTGCTCGACTTGGTTGTCTGAAACGAACCGTTGTAGTCGCGGTTGTTGTCGCGTGCATAGTTGGCTCCATATACATTGCCGAGCTTCGAGTCGGCGGCACGCATTGAGGTGGTGGCCACTATGCGGTCGGCATAAGCCTTCCAATAAGGACTGTTGATAAACTCGTCGTAGTACTCCGCATCGACGTAAATCTTCGCATTGGGGCAGTTGGCAAACATATTATTGCCAGCAGGACGCACATCGTCGGGACGTAGCATCACCATATGGTCGAGTCCGGCATACATCTGATACTTCATGTAGAGAGCCTCGAACGACGAGCCGAAGGCATAGTCGTTGATGGTGACGTCGAGCCATTTGTAGGCACACTCGCCGCCCGTCTCGCAGAAGTCGGCAAACGACAATGAGCGTATGCCCGAAACATTCTTGATGGTCTTCGCCACGTAGGCATAGGTGGAGCCTGTGTCGAAGTACATCACTGCATCTTTGTAGGAACCGTCGGCTCCCACTACGGCAAGTTCCCAACACTTGGTGTTGTTGTAGCCGTACTCCCATTTCCAACTGCCCTTGGCGTCGTCAACCTCCTCATACTTGAGGCCCTTGACAACCCACGAACTGAGAGCGAATGTCACTTGGGGCGACATTGCCAACAGCAAGGCCAACAGGGATAGAATCTGTAGTTGTCTTTTCATACCTTATTACTATTTTAAAATTAATAATATCGAATAAATCTGAGTGCAAATATACAAAAAAATCCTCTTCCGACAAGGGCTGT
>JBJEAY010000267.1:0-2478 GCA_051869575.1 Prevotella sp.
AAGTGTAATTTTATTTTCGTGGAAGTCAGCCGTTTTCGCGGAAGTCAGAAAACGGTTCGCGGAAGTCGATGGAAAATTTCGACGAAGTCATCCTAATATCACCTGTCAAGAAGTCGTCAGAACGTCAATGCATCCCTCAATTGCTTGTACAGTTGTTTGTCCTCGTCCTCCCACATATTATAATTGTCATCAAGATATGTTCTTGAGATATTGTCGCCATAGCTCTCTTTTACCGAAGGGAAACAATATGCCACAATAGCACTCACAAATAGTGTGTACTGTTTTCTGTTGCTTTGTCTGATATATCCCATTCTGTCAAGCGCCACATACATCATCTTCCATTTGTGCACAGATGTGCGGACAGCAGGATCCCACTCCTTTGTGATGTCAAATATAGAATGCAAAAACTTGTCTTTAGGCACGTCGCGTTTCTGCTTCTTTTTGCCGATAGTTGTTGATATCTCGACAAAATAAGTATCGGCAAACAGTCGGCGATTCACATCGCTGATTGCAGGATATTCGGAGCCTTGCTCCTGCGGAGTGCTTTCGATAGAACCGTAATATGTCTCACCTTTCATTCTCTCGCGTATGAGCAACACGCTTACAAGACGGTAAACGTCGTTGGTGCTCGGTTTTTGATAAGCCACTTTTGTGGCAAATGAATTGTATTCGCCTGTGAGGAAAGCAGTCCCTATGTCATCAGGCAATTGCATCAGCCAATCGTCAATCTTGTCAATCGTGCATATCTTGTTTCCGTTAGTCGCCGAAAGTATCTGATGGTGCTTGTCGAATTTCTGAAACAATTCATGTTCTTCCTTGGCGTGCTCTCTAAGTCGTTTCAGTTGGTTGGCGAATACTATATACTTGCCTCCATCGCGGGCGGTGTCACTGACGTGACTGTCAGCAGCCTTCGACAAGGCATCCAACCGGCAGAACTTCGACTTGTCCACGTTCTTGCCGCTATATTGCACATATAGCTTTCTCAGCAGCTTTCTTATTCGGCTTTTCCTGTTCAGGTGCTTCTGGCTTATCGAGAGATTCATCCCGTTGACGAATTTTTCAGCAAGGCATAGCCATTCGTCAGGAATGTCGTCATCCGGCAACTTATAGTTGAACAGTCTTAATGAGATGATATCAAGGGAGTGTTCCTCATCCTCAAGCGACAGTTTCGCATAATCCTCGAATGGAGTGGGCGCGAATTTGTCTTTCTCTTTTAGTTTTATGTTGCCAAAAGCCGTTTCACCCTCTGCCTCAACGAATAGCGTCACATGGTCCCATCTCACCACGCTACACTCCAGGAGTTCGTTCTCGTCGAGTAGTGGCCTTACATCGTCCAGTTCTCCCGCATTAACATATCCTATACGCTGCGAATAGTCTATATATGCAGCTATGGCATTGGGGTCGAACGGATTGTCAGGCTGGGCTTTTAGTATAATTTTCTCACCCTTGGGTATTTTGCTCAGATAGTTTTGGGTATATGTGTCCTTGTCCTCCTTAGACATATTCGCCGGACAGATAGCATATCGAATACCTGTTATCGTAATTTCCATTGATTATACCTCCTCCATCCTCAGCAGTTCCCAACCCACGAACTGCATTATTATCTTGTGCATCTGCGTGCCCTGGCGCAATGCCTCCACGCGTGGGGCAGCGGCATAGCCGTTGATTTGCTCCACTGCCTTCTGCCACTGCTCCTCGGCGGCCTCGTCGGTATAGTCTTTTTTTGCCATGTATTTCAGCTCTAAGATGTAGCTGTGGTTGGCCTGGTAGTGGGTGAGGTTGGGCAGCATGAAGAAGTCGCAATAGCCGTGGGCCACCTCCACCTCGGGAGCCGTGTAATAATAGTCGTTGAGGTTGAGATAGGCAAGGAAGAATCCCTGTATGTTGCGCTCGCCCTCAATGCAGTCGCGCACCGACGAGAGGTTCTTGTAGCAGTCGGCCATATATTGGAGAGTGTCGCGCCAATTGCCGTCAACAGCCATACTGAAAAATGACATTTTCAGCTTGTTGACTTTTATGACTGCATATTGGTTGTACTGCTCCAGAATATATTTGTAATACTGCTTTCGCACGTTATTGTTCGGTATGCCGAGGATAGTCAGAGGACCGTTAGTGGCCTTGATGGTGAGCATACCGTAATAGAATAGCAAACTGGGGAAAATCTCAGGTTCCGTCATCTCCATTGCCGAGAATGACGGGATGAGCGGTGCTGTTATCTCGCCTTTGTTGATTATCTCGAGCATTGCTCCCTTGCGGTCGCCGTCGAGTTTGTCGAGCTTGATGAGTCCTCTCAGCTTGTTGTAGTCGGTCTTGGTGTTCGGGTCGAGCATAATCTCGGGGGCTTGCCCGTATGACACATAGTTTCTGAGATAATATAACACCATGTCGCAGTTGAACACGCGCACGTCGCTCGCCAGACATTCCTTGGCAAAGCAGTAGTTGTCATACCACGGCTTCATCTCCTTGATCATTGCCTCG
>JBJEAY010000268.1:0-2476 GCA_051869575.1 Prevotella sp.
CTTGAATTATGCCTGTTAAATTATTGATTATTAATGTCTAATATTTGAAAAATTTCTAAAAATCAGTATGTTTAAAGAAAAGTTTGACGGCTTTTTACATGAAAGTTACCACGACTCCCAAGGACTACTGTAAAGGTAATCAAATCGTCCCGATTATGCAAGAGCATCTTGGCTCCGTAATGAATCTCGCCCGCATCAAACTGCAGGCCTTTGTACTCCATGCTATGTGTGTGGTGCAGACTGTCAGCCTCCACAAGATAGCTGCCGCCATGCCTACCGCCGTGAAACGCGATTCCAATCTCAGACGGCAGCAACGGTTTCTTGCAAGTTATGCCCTTAACCTTGATCTGATTGCCAAAGTTTTTTTTGCGCTGCTTCCGGTCAAGAAAGGGCTGGTGCTTTCTATGGACCGTACCAACTGGAAATTCGGTGAGGCAAACATCAACATCCTCATGCTCGGCATCACTTATAAGGGAATTGCCTATCCTTTGCTGTTTTCGATGCTTGACAAACGAGGCAATTCCAACTAGATGGAACGGACAAGGCTTATTGACAGATTCATACGTCTGTTCGGAGCCGACTGCATCGACTCCTTTGTGGCAGACCGAGAGTTCGTAGGCAATGAATGGGTGGAGTATCTCAACAACACGCATATCCGATACTATCTTCGTATCAAGCAGAATTTTGGGCTGAGAAATCCAAAATTGTGCAAGGATGTCAGAGCTTGGCATCTCTTCCATGGACTTAAACTTGGACAGGAGCGCATTTATGATAAACTTTTTCTGCTCAAGGGAGAATATGTGTATATAGCCGGAGCTCTTCTCAAGAACTCCGATGGAGTGCCGAAACTTCAGATACTCATCTGCTACAACAAACTGGAACTGGCGGTTGCGACCTACAAACAGCGTTGGCAGATTGAAACCTGTTTCCGAGCTATGAAGACCGCTGGGGTTAACATTGAAGACACGCACCTGCGCGACATTGAGCGCATCGCACGTCTGACGGCGATGGTTTGTCTGGCACTTGTATGGGCGTATCTCGTTGGTGAGCATAAGGATATAAATGTTAAAGCAATAAAGATATTGAAGCATGGCCGAAAGGCTAAGTCGTTGGTCAAGTATGGGTTGGAGGAAATCTCTAACGTGCTTATGCGTCAACTCTATATGCCAAAGTTCGATGTCTTCAATTTTTTGTCATGTACTTAAAAAGATTTGGAAAAACGGGAAAGAGCCAAGTTATGGAGAGCACCTATCGGGTTACAGGCGGTTGACAATCTACGTGTATCAAATTTTCTCATCGAAACAGCCCATAAACATATAGAAGGACTCATTTCAATGGATGAAGTCACCCAAATGATAGATGAGCATTATGCGCAAAAACGTAAACAATCAAGACTGGATAAAAAAACATCTGTCATTTTATCCTGATACAATTACACAAAATATCGAATAAACAAAAAGCCTCAATGAATCAGATATGACACATTGAGGCATAAGAATTATTACATAATAAGCAATCAACTATCACAAGATAAAACATTTACTTGGGTCAAAGCCATTGGTTATATGTTCATTTTGAAAGATATATCCCATCTGATTGCAGACCACCTTCGTACCATTTATTTCAGTATTAATATTGGTGTGTGAGTGCCCGTAAATCCAAGCATCTATATGGTTGTCAAATATAAGCCCATTCAAATCAGTGGCAAATGCACTGTTTAGAACAGAACCTTTATGATGATTGGCAACCACTTCCAATGTAGGAAGATGATGTGTTACAACCACAATGTGCTTTGCTGTACTTTCAGCTAGGCTTTGCTTGATAAAATCCAAACAAAAAGTGTGCATCTTATTGAACTCCTCCGTTTGAAGCAATTTTCCTTGATACATTATCTGACGAAAATCATTCATACCTTTCCAAACGAAATATTCATCAGCAGGAGAAATTTGAGACCATAAAGTACTCATGATGAAATCTGTATCATCTATTCGCACTACTTGATTTTGATAATACCCTACATTTTCCTTAAACATCCATTTCCATTGCAATCCCCTATCCATCACATCGCAATAATTGTAATACTCGTGGTTTCCGGGGACAATGAGTACTTGACGATAATTGGCAGATACCCATTTCCAGAAATTCGTCAAAGGAGCAACCTTGTCTTTCAAGTAAAATATATCTCCGGCAAGCACCAAAATCTCCCCAGTTACAGGTAATTCATTATGTTTTAACCACCTGCTGTTATCGCTGAACTCCAAATGCAGGTCGCTCATATACTGTATTTTCATATTACTGTCCTCCGTTTTCTATTTGCTTGTTTACAATTTTCTTAACCTGTTCAAATGATACAGGTGTAAAGTTATTGTTATCAACTCCTACATCGTATTGCGTTGGGTAGAGATATTGAAGCCGAGCAGCGTCAATTCCGGTGTTGTTTTTCCTTGTGTGAACGTGTCCAAACAATTGCCACACA
>JBJEAY010000269.1:0-13431 GCA_051869575.1 Prevotella sp.
TTGATAAAACACTTTGGCAAAGGTGGCGCTGGAATGTGCACCAAGTGGGACATCCTCAACGCCATGACCGACACGCTCAAACCCCTCTACGACTCAGAAGGCAGAAAATTGCCGGGATGCGACACGTCGCGACTACTGCCGCAGTTGGCCAAGTGCGTGGAATTCCTCTTATAAATGAGAATTATAAATTAATAACTAATCCATCGTAGGCATAACGGATGTCGGCAGGCAGGCGCTTGTTGATGTCGTTATGCTTGCCGATGTCATGATTTGCATGAACGAGGTAGGTGCGCTTGGCTTCTATTCGACGGGCAAAGGCTATGGCATCGCCTACGAGCTGGTGAGAATGGTGGGGCTTGTCCCATCTGAGGGCATTCTCCACCAATACATCCACTCCCTTAATCATTTCGACTTCTTCGTCGCGTATCGACTTCATGTCGGTGATATATGCCATGTTGCCTATGCGATAACCAAGGATGGGCAACTTGTCGTGCATCACCTCGAAGGCGGTGATGTCGAAATCGCCAATGTGAAGGTGGTCGTGGGGACGGATGGTGTGGAGATTGATTGACGGCACACCGGGATATTTCTTCTCGGCAAAGCAATAGGGCATGGTGGAGCGCAGACTGTTGCAGCTGATTTCATCGGCGTAGATGTCGATGTCGCCAAAGCGACAGTAGGGGCGGAGATCGTCGATGCCGCCTACATGGTCGTAGTGGGAGTGGGTGATGAGTATGGCGTCGATCTTGCGGAACTCCTGTTGCAACATCTGTTGGCGGAAGTCGGGACCGCAGTCTATAAGCAAGCGCGTGTTTTCCGTCTCCAACAGTGCTGAGGTGCGCAATCTCTTATCGTGAGGGTCGGTGCTCGTGCATACGTCGCAGAAGCAACCCAAGGTTGGCACTCCGCAACTTGTGCCTGTACCGAGAAATGTAAGTTTTGTCATAATCTTAAATGATATTCACTTCGGGATTAATCTCAATGCCAAACTTGCTGAGGACGTCCTGGCGTATGACATTGCATAGATGGACTATCTCCTGGCCTGTGGCTCCCCCGCGATTGACAAGTACAAGAGCCTGTTTGGCGTGAACGCCAGCCCTGCCCAGCGACTTGCCCTTCCATCCGCAGCGGTCAATCATCCATCCCGCGGGAATCTTCTCGTGGGCAGAGTCGATGGTGTAGTGGGGCATACGGGGATATTCGGCTGCAAGTGCCTCATACTTGCTCTTGGACACTACGGGATTCATAAAGAAACTGCCTGCATTACCCTCTATCTTGGGGTCGGGCAACTTAGCCTCCCGGATGCGGATGATAGCCCGACGTAACTCCTTGGCAGTGGGCGACTTGATGCCCTCGCGCTCAAGTTCTTCGCGGATGTTGCCATAGTCGAGATGAGGGACGAAGGAGGACGACATGCGGAAGGTGACATAGGTGACTACATAGCGACCCTTCCACTCGCCCTTGAAGCGACTGTGGCGATAGGCATAGCTGCAATCGGCATTGCTGAATGTCACTTCCTTGCCTGTGGCTATTTCCACTGCCTCCACCTTGTGGATAATGTCCTTTGCCTCGGCACCATAGGCTCCGATATTCTGCACCGCACTCGCACCCACCGTACCGGGGATGAGCGAGAGGTTTTCACTGCCATAAATGCCCTTTTCAACGCAGAATGACACGAAATCGTCCCATATCATACCGCTGCCTGCCCTCACATATATGTCGTCACAAGCATCGGCACAACGCTCCACCGAAGGAGGGGTGACAATGTTGGAGTGGAGCACGGTGCCGGGATAGTCATGGGTGAGCAGAAGATTACTGCCACCGCCGAGTACCATCAGAGGCGAGTCGGCATCGGAGAGAGTGGCGAGAACAGACTTCAATTCGTCGATGGAATCAAACTCTACAAACCTCTTGCACTTGCCCTCAATGCCGAAGGTGTTGTATTCAAGCAGTTGGAAATCCTTTATATCTTTCATATTACCAAGTTTAATAATGCAGACACACACCAAGCCACACCAGTGGTGTAGCAGGCGGCAAACAATGCCCATTTCCATGAACCGCTTTCATTTCTGATGGCAGCGATGGTGGCTATACATGGGAAATAGAGCAGGACGAAGACGAGATAGCAGAATGCCGTGGCGGGGGATATGGGATCCTGACCGTCGGCATGGAGCACTCCCATGGTGGAAGCCACAATCTCCTTGGCACCGACGCCGGAGACGAGTCCGACACTCAGTTTCCAGTCGAATCCCTGTGGCGAGAACACCGGTTGGATGGTCTTTCCTATCATTCCGATATAACTCTGTTCGAGCTGCTGCTGGCGCGTCAGTTCGTCGTTGTGGGGGAAATATCCGAGTGCCCAGATGACGATGCTTGCCACGAGAATCACACCACCCATCTTACGCAGATATTGCTTGCCCTTCTCCCACGTGTGGCGTGCTATGGCCTTGGCAGTGGGCATGCGATAGGGGGGCAGCTCCATGACGAAGGGAGTGTCCTCGCCTCTGACGAGCCACTTGCTGAACAGGCGGCTCATGAGCACTGCCATAACTATGCCCAATATATATAGCGAGATGATGATAAGGCTCTGATAGCGCACGTCGAAGCACATTGCCGTAATCATGATGTATATGGGCAGGCGTGCCGAACAGCTCATCATGGGCAGGATGAGCATGGTGATGATGCGCGAGCGCTTGCTCTCGATGGTGCGAGTGGCCATCACTGCAGGCACATTGCAGCCGAATCCCATGATAAGCGGGATGAACGACTTGCCGTGGAGCCCCATCTTGTGCATCAGTTTGTCCATGATGAATGCCGCCCTTGCCATATATCCCGAGTCCTCCATAAAGGAGATGAAGGTGTAGAGGATAAGAATCTGGGGAAGGAAGACCATTACCGACCCCACGCCTCCGATTATTCCTTCGGTAATCATGTCCTTGAGCATGCCGTCGGGCATGTAGTTGGCCACGAATGCGCCCAACGCCCCGAACCCAGCCTCAATCCAGTCCATAGGATACTGTCCGATGCTGAAGGTGGCTTGGAACATGATGTAGAGAAGAAGCAAGAATATGGGGAAGCCCGCATACCTGTTGGTTATCAGGGCGTCGATCATGTGGGTGGTATGATAAGTATCGCCCTTGTTGCCCACCTGGAATCCCGCCTCGTGGAGTGCGCCATGGATGATGCCGTACTTGGCATCCATGATGGCTGTCTCGGAATCCTCCTGCATTTCCTCCTTTATGCGCTTGGCTTCCTTGTCGCGTATGGCGATGATCTTTGCCCCGTTGGGCAATTCGCTCACAACCTTTGCCGCCTCGGAGTCCATTTCAAGGAGTTTGATGGATAGATAACGTGTTGAATACTTGTATCTTAACGATGTTTCGTTCCTGAGTTCCTTTTGCACACTCTCGATGGCTCTCTCGATGATGGGACCATGATTGAGATGTATATGTCGGAAGACACTGTTGTTGGGCTTGTCGCCATGGGCAAAGTCCTCGCTGTGCTCCTCAATACCCTCGTCGTCGTATTCCTTGTGCCAATCCTGAATCTGCTGGGCAACTTCTGGATTTATATTACCGTTCTTGTCGATGAAATCGACACCTTCGTAAAGGTTGATGATGATGTGGAAGAGGGTCTTGACGCCCCTTCCCGACTTGAAGACGGTGGGCACCATAGGTACGCCGAGCAGTTGGCCGAGCTTCTTGTAGTCGATGGAATCGCCCCTTTGCTCAAACTCGTCATACATATTCAGCGCGCAAATCATGCGCGGGTGCATGTCGATGAGTTGTGTGGTGAGATAGAGGTTGCGCTCGAGGTTGCTTGCGTCGAGCACATTGAGAATGATGTCGGGGGTTTTGTCGATAATCTGCCTGCGCACATAAATCTCCTCGGGCGAATAGGCAGAGAGGGAATAAGTGCCGGGCAAATCGACGATATTGAAGTCGTAACCCTCGAATGAGGCGTGTCCCTCCTTGGCATCCACGGTGACACCCGAGTAGTTGCCCACGCGTTCGTGTGCCCCCGAGACAAAGTTGAAAAGCGACGTCTTGCCGCAGTTGGGATTGCCGACGAGGGCGACGTTGATGGTTCGACGCTTCTTCATCGCCACATCATGCAGGCGTTCGTCGGTCATAGGCGAGTCGTCGCATTGGCGTGGCGACTCCACCTCGGTGAGGTTGCCGTTCTCCCATGTTCGGGCATACTCTTTCTCCAATGCCTTTGCCTCCTCGGTGGAGACAATCTCTATCATGTCGGCCTCCTTGTGGCGGAGCGACACCTCATAGCCCATAATCTTGTATTTCACGGGGTCTTGCAGTGGGGCGTTGAGCAACACCTCCACTACCTTACCCTTGATGAATCCCATCTCGACAATACGCTTGCGGAATCCACCATGTCCGAGCACCTTTACGATAACTCCTTTTTCACCTGTGCGTAATTCTGATAATTTCATTCCTTGATATTGAACTCCAGTTCATCCTTGCCTTCCTTCTTGCCGATTGATATAGTGTCGCCGGCCTTGAGGTCGCCATTGATAATCATATCACTGAGTCCGTCTTCTATATAATTCTGTATAGCGCGCTTAAGCGGGCGTGCGCCAAACTGTACGTCGTAGCCCTTCTTGGCCACCATACTCTTTGCCTCGTCGCTAATCTCCACCTTGTAGCCTATAGCCTCAATGCGCGAGAACAGTCCATTAAGTTCTCCGTTAATGATTTGACGTATAGCATTGATATCCAATTGGTCGAAGGTGATAATCTCGTCGAGGCGGTTGAGGAATTCGGGCGAGAACTGCTTGCTCAGAGCCTTTTGAATGATGCTGCGGGCATATTCCTTGTCCTTGTCGTTGGCGGCAAGACTATTGCCTGCTCCTGCAGCGGTGAAGCCCACGCCACGGGCGAAATCCTTCAACTGGCGCGTACCGGCGTTGCTGGTCATAATGATGACGGTGTTGCGGAAATCCACTGTCCTGCCGTTGCCGTCGGTAAGGCGTCCGTCGTCGAACACCTGAAGCAGCATGTTGAACACATTGCCGTGGGCTTTCTCGATTTCATCGAGCAGAACGACGGAGTAGGGATGGCGTCTCACCTTCTCGGTCAACTGTCCGCCCTCACCGTAACCCACATATCCAGGAGGCGCACCTACAAGGCGCGAAACGGTGTGCTGCTCGGAGTATTCGCTCATATCGACACGTATGAGCGCATCCTTGGTGCCAAACATGAACTCGGCGAGCTTCTTGGCGAGGAATGTCTTTCCCACACCGGTAGGACCGAGGAACATGAACACGCCGATGGGATGGTTGGGGTCTTTCAGTCCCACACGATTGCGCTGGATTGCCTTCACCACCTTGTCGATAGCCTTGTCCTGAGCCACCACGGTGCCCTTGAGTTCGGAAGCCATACCCTTGAGGCGTATCTCTTCCTTGCCACCGAGTTTCTGCACGGGTATGCCCGTCATCATCGACACCACATTCTCGATGTCGGGCGTGTCGATAACGTGTTTCTCTACGTTGTCGCCAGCAGTGAGATGCTCGTTCATTTCCTTCAGCTCAGCCTCTATCTTGGTCTGCATGTCGCGATATGCGGCTGCCAGTTCGTAGTTTTGGTTCTTCACCGCACTCTGCTTCTGGCTCTTCACCTTCTTCAGTTCAGTCTGCTTGTCGATGATTTCCGAGGGCACCTGACATTTGCTGATGCGGATGTGTGAGCCTGCCTCGTCCATGGCGTCGATGGCCTTGTCGGGGAACTGGCGGTCGGAGATGTATCTCTCTGTAAGCGTGACGCAAGCCTTGAGGGCATCATCAGTGTAAGAGACGTGATGATGCTGTTCGTATCTGCCACGGATATTGGTGAGGATTTGCAGTGTCTGTTCTCTTGTAGTGGGTTCCACCATCACCTTCTGGAACCTGCGCTCCAAGGCACCGTCTTTCTCGATGCTGTTGCGATATTCGTCCAGGGTGGTGGCACCAATACATTGTATCACTCCGCGCGCAAGTGCCGGTTTCATGATATTTGCGGCATCCATTGTTCCAGGAGTGCTTCCGGCTCCCACGAGAGTGTGTATCTCATCTATAAATATAATAATGTCGGGATTGTTTTCCAATTCCTTGAGCAATGCCTTGAGTCGTTCCTCGAATTGTCCGCGATACTTTGTTCCCGCCACGATGGATGTCATGTCGAGATTCACGATACGCTTGTTGAAGAAGAGTGGGGATGTCTGCTCGTTGACAATCATCTGTGCCAGTCCCTCGACAATGGCGCTCTTTCCGACACCCGGTTCGCCTATGAGCACGGGGTTGTTTTTCTTGCGTCTGCCGAGAATCTCCATCACCCTGAGAATCTCTTTCTCCCTGCCCACCACGGGGTCTAATGCTCCCTTGGCGGCGAGTTCGGTGAGGTCGGTACCGAAATTGTCAATCACGGGAGTGCCATTGTTGGATTTACCCGTTTTAGCGGTTGCGGTGCCATTCGAAGAACCACTATTGGCAGAGGCTTTGTTGTAGCCGCTGTCGCCAGAGTTGGCCAATTCCTCGTCGTCCTCCTCGCCGTCCTCAGGCAGACCGATAGCATCCTTGGGTGCGCTCTCGGGGTCAACAAGACCGAGGAACTTGTTGTAGGTGACATTGTTTTCCTCGAGCACCATCTTCGCTCCGTTGTTGGCAAAGTCGTGAAGGATGGCGAGCATGAGATGCTGCACGTCAACCTCGGTCTTGTGCTGCCTTCTTGCTTCGAGGACAGCTAAACGCAATATGTTGTTGGCACTCTCGTTGAGTGCAATACTCTCGATGTTGGGCATTGTCCTGACATGATCCACCCTGAGTTTGTTGTCGAGCGCGAGCTTGATTTCCAATGGGTCGGTGTGCAGTTGTTTCAATGCCTCTGTAACCGTAGTGTTACCCTGTCGCAATATACCGAGGAGAAGCGTCTCGGCTCCAACGGTGTCGTTGGCAAGTCGAGCCGCTTCCTCTCTACTGAGCACTAATATGCGCGATACTTCTTTTGTAAATTGACTGTTCATTAATTGTCGTTTAAATTACTCATATATCTCGGCGAGCTTCTTCTGGAGAGCCTCACCACGAAGGTCGGATGCCACTATCTTGCCCTCACCGTCAACAAGGATGTTGGAGGGAATGCTGCTTATGCCATAGGCCTCGGAGGCGGCACACTGCCAGCCCTTGAGGTCGGAGATGTTATGCCATTTCATGCCAATCTGCTCGATGGCCTTCTTCCATGCATCGCCCTTCTGGTCGAAGCTGACACCCACAACGTCGAATCCCTTGGCATGATATTTCTCGTAGGCTGCCACCACATTGGGCATCTCGGCACGACAAGGACCGCACCACGAAGCCCAGAAGTCAACGAGCACGTAGTTGCCCTTGCCAACCCACTCGCTGAGCTTGCGCTCCTTGCCCTCGGTGTCGTTCATCGTGAGGTCGGTGAACATCGTTCCTGCCGAACGTTTCTTCAGGCCTTCCATGAGTTTCTTGGGGCGTGCCATCAGGGGATGATTGAAGTAGGCTACATCGGGATTGATAATCTCAGCCAACTGGTCGTATGTCAGTTCGTACATCACATTCTGTATTAAAGCCACGGGAGTGACATCATTCTTGTGAGCCATGATATAATCCCAAGTTGACTTCATGGCCTTCAACTGGATATCATCTGCCTCAGTCATGATTTCCTTGATGCGGGCATCTGCCTCGGCGGTGTTCTTCTTGCTGAGTTCGCGGTATTCCTGAACGAGCACCATCATGCGCTTTTCATCTGCAGCATTGGCTTTAACGAGATTGCCAAGGGCAGTGTTCTGGGCAGAACCTTTGATGGTATTATCAACGAGATTGAGCTCAATAGGCTCGCCGTCGTTGATGGCTTCAAGAGAGTTGAATCCCTTGAATACGTCGTGCCCCACCTTCAGTAAGTCGTTCTTTTCGGTCTCGCCGTTGGCAGTAAACTTGCCGTTTGTCACAGCAAATGTCTGTGTAGAATTCTTGTTGTTGTTTACGATTACAACAACCTCCTTGACAGAATCAGCAACAACACCGCTGATTTCATACTTCACTTTCTGTGCGTTTGCGCCTAAAGCCGTAAAAGCCATGGCTGCCATTATAAACATTTTTCTCATAACTTCTTTCCTTTAATAAAAATACAGGTGCAAAGTTACACATATTTCTTCAATCGGGAAAGAAGTTATGAAAAAAAAATGTTAATCAGACTAAAAATCCTAATCTATGATGATAGTCATTATCCAATCCTTGAGTTTCTTGAGCTGGTTTTGCGAGTCGCAGATGAGCACGAGGGTCTGACGTCCGTCGTTGAGTTTCGGTCCGAGACACATACCCTCGAAGTTGGCGAAGGTGTTCTTGAATCCCGTAAACTTGGTTTTGAACTCCATCAGGAGCTTCTTCTCGATATACTGGCTGGTCATCTTCAATGTAGGGTCAACAACGTAAATCTTGTTCTTTACCCAAGCACCGATGCGGAGAGGCGGCACAAAGAGTTCGCGCTCCATCACCAATACACGTCCGTCGTCGAGGGCACATAGGTCGCTCACTCCGTGGCAGTAACCGTCGGATGACTCTGCCGTAGCCTCGGGATAGTCCATCAGATAGGCGTACATACCGACCATATTCAATGACGAGTCGTCGAAGCAAAGCAGTCGAAGCACATTCTGATGCTTGTTCTTGAGAGAGGACGGTTTGCCGTCGATGGGCAGTGTACTCTCGCTCACCGTCCAGAAATGACGCTGCTTGGCATTGTAGGTGAGCGACTCAAAGCCATAGTTGGGGGCCGACTGCCTGAGCGAGTCGGGCACATTGAGCTCCCTGCCGGTGTATTTGCCCGACTTGAGTTCGTATTCCTTTATGCGGTTGTCGCCCTCTCCACTGATGAATATCGTGGTGTCCTTGGGCACGAAGGCTATGCCCTCCATATCGCGGTTGGCATATCCACTTGAGCGAAACTCATTGTTGTAGGCATGAGAGATGACACCCGTGTCGGGGTCGATGTTGATGTGGAAGATGAAGAAACCATCTGCCCTGGCCTTGTCGCACACTACTGCATATTCATTACCTCCCAACCATGTTATTCCACTATAATTGCCGGCAGGCACAGTGGCGGGAAACTCCACCTGAGCCTTCAGTTCGGCATGTAATTCTTGCTTGATATCCTGGGCTGCCACTGCCAATGGCAGGAGGGCAGCCAATACAAATGATTTCTTCATCTTATTCAAAAATTATTTTGTACTCTTAATGCTAAATCTGAACGAATAGTCCTTATAGGGCAGGCGATACTGCTCCAAGGGCCATGCACCCCAACTGTTCTCGCAAGCCAGTCCAATCTGATATTTCAGGATGTTGACGTAGGTGAGATGACGTGGGATGAGGTCGCCACTGTGGTGTCCCCATTTCTTGTCCTTGTGCATACCGTCGTCGAGGTCGTCCATAAGATAGTTGATGGCACTGCACTGCATCGGGGCGTCGCTCATGAAGAGCAGTCCCTCGCCTGTGGCCTTGTCATACACCTTGAAGGTGCGCACGTCGGTGTGGTTGCCGCTCTCTTGCGGACGGATATACTCGTAGTATTCGTCGCCCACGTTGGCAGTGTATTTGCCGATAAACTCACTGTTGTTGCGGTCGGAGTAGTTCTCCACCGGACCTCTACCATAATACTCAATGGCACTGAATCGCTCGGGCATCTGCAGTTGCATACCGAATTTGAACATCTCCGCGCCCTTCTCCACAGTCTTGTCGGCAGTGAAGTCCTGAGCCACGAGCAATGTGCCGTCGGGCTTCAGTGTATAGGTCATCGCCAACTGTCCCTTGGCGTTTTCGAGTGTGAAGAGAGCCTTCACCACACGGTTGTTGCCATCCGTCTCATGATGTATGCCTGTGAGTTTATATCCAGGATTTTTCCATACGGCGAAACGCTGTTGCAGTCGGGCTCCATAGTCGTTGTCGGTGGGAGCACGCCAGAAGTTGGGAGTGATGCTCTCACGATCCACGAGCATCTCCTTGTCGTTGACATCGAGATAGTCAATCCATCCCGACCACTTGCCGATGGTGACTGCCATACCCGCTGCCTCCATCTTGATGTAAGCCTCGGTCTCGGTGAGCTTAGGTGTAGAGCCTTCGGCTGCTGCGGTGAGAGTGGGGTAGCTATAGGGCTGCACCACCTCCTGATATTTGGCGAGTGTCTGTCCCTTGTCTATGAGCGGTTCGCCGTTCTTGGACTTAAAGTAGAAGGCGATGGTTATCTCTGACGTCGGGTTCTGAGCCTTCAGTTCAGCAATCTTTTCGGCAAGGACGGGGGATGTAAACTCCTTGCGTGTCTGCGGAGCAATGCCGTCGATATTCCTTTCGGCATAGCTGAACTTAGGTTCGCCATTCACACTGACGCAGATGTCGAGCGTGAGATAATCCGTTGAACGGAAGAAATTCTCGTTATATATGGTGTATTTACCCTCCGAGGCATTCACCTTCTCTATCCAGATGTTCTGATAGTAGTAGCCCACCTCATGTGCGTGGGGATTGAGACGTCGGTCGGGAGAGATGAGTCCGTTGCAGTTGAAGTTGTAGTCGCTTGCGGGATAGCGTCCGTAGTCGCCTCCGTAGGTGAATATCCTTCTGCCCGTGACAGGACTGACGTCAGCCAATCCCTGATCTACAAAGTCCCAGATATATCCGCCCTGATATTTCGGATATTTGCGGATGATATCCCAATATTCCTTGAATCCTCCCATTGAGTTGCCCATGGCGTGAGCATATTCGCACTGGATGAGCGGACGTGGATTGTCGCCCTTGGAGTAAGCCTCGCAACCGCCATATCCGTAGTACATAGGACAGAAGATGTCGGTCTTGCCATTTTGTCTTGCCTGCTCGTATTGCACTGGGCGAGTCTTGTCGATAGACTTCACAAGGTCGTAGGCATCCTCGAAGTTCTTGCCATATCCGGCCTCGTTGCCAAGACTCCATACAATTATTGACGGATGGTTTCTGAGTGTCAGTACGTTAGACTCATTACGTTCAAGATGTGCTTTATGGAAACGAGGGTTCTTGGCAAGCGTCTTCTCGTCATATCCCATACCATGTGATTCGATGTTAGCCTCGGCAGTGACATAGAGTCCGTATTGGTCGCAGAGGTCATACCATCGTGGGTCGTCGGGATAGTGGCATGTGCGCACAGCGTTGATGTTGAGTTGCTTCATGATCTTGATGTCCTGTATCATGCGCTCCACGCTCACTACATATCCTGTCTCGGGGTCGAGCTCGTGACGGTCGGCTCCCTTTATCAACACAGGTTGTCCGTTGACGAGCATTTGTCCGCCTTTTATCTCCACCTTTCTGAAACCAATCTTCTTGCTCACGCTCTCAATCTCGCGCCCGTTTTTCTTCAGTGTGATGTCGAGAGTATATAAATAAGGTGTCTCTGCCGACCATGCCTTAACTCCAACCACCTCGATCACACCACGGGGAGAGGGAGACATTGAGGGCAGTTGCACGCTTCTTACCACCTTTCCCTCGGCGTCCTTCAGTGTTAAGTCGATATTTGCCTTCTTGTCGCCCGAGAGAGGGATGTCGAAGGTGAGTTTTCCGTCCTTATATCCGTTCATAAGGTCGGCATCAAGGATGATGTCGGCAATGCGTGTCTTCTCGCGAGCATATAGATACACCTCGCGCGCTATACCCGTGAAGCGCCAGAAGTCCTGGTCTTCGAGATACGATCCGTCGCACCATCTCATCACCTGCATCGCAATGAGGTTCTTGCCCTTCTTCAGATACTTGGTGATATTAAATTCGGCAGCAATCTTCGAGTCCTCGCTATATCCGACGTATTTGCCGTTGACCCATACCGACAGATTGCTTGTGGCTGAACCGATATGGAAGAAGACGTCGCTGCCGTTCCAGGATGAGGGCAGATTAAACTCGCGTCTGTAGCTACCTGTGTAGTTGTCGGTCTCGCCGATATATGGTGGGTCGGTCTTGAATGTTGTGCACCAGGCATATCCCACATTCCTGTAAATCTTATCCCCATAACCATTGATCTCGAAGAGTCCGGGAACGGGGAATTCCTCCCAATCCTTGTCGTTGAAGTCGGGGCGGAAGAAGTCCTTCGGCGCATCCTGATGGTTTTTCACAAAGTTGAATTTCCATGTTCCCTCCATCGACAGGTAGCGACTCGACTTGCTCTTGTCGCCTTGTTCGGCAAGGTTGATGTTCTCATAGGCAAAGAAGTTAGCTCTTCTCTGCTCTCTGTTTTGTTGATTTAGTTCTGGCGTGTTCCACACGCTACTCTTTTGAGCTACAGCACCTTGCAATGCCGTCGCTCCAATGAATAGACTGATTAGTAGTTTCTTCATAATTAATAATTTATATTTATTTAGGCCTTTAATTCTTTAATTCTTTAATCTCTGATTTCCCCAGAGAATCAGATACCCAGTCCATCCTCGAACGACACATCCACAGCCTTCGATTGCAGGATCTTCGACCCAGGGGGCACACTATGCGTGAGCCAAATGTTACCGCCGATGATGGAATCCCGTCCGATGGTGACACGTCCGAGAATCGACGAGTTGCTATACACCGTCACGTTGTTCTCAAGTATCGGGTGGCGGGGACAGTTGACCATATTACCGTCATCATCATACTTAAAGCTCTTTGCACCAAGGGTTACACCCTGATAGAGTCGCACATGATCGCCGATGATACATGTCTCGCCGATTACGACACCCGTACCGTGGTCGATGCAGAAGTATTCGCCGATTGACGCTCCTGGATGTATGTCGATACCCGTCTTGGAGTGTGCCAATTCGGTGATAATCCTCGGCAGCACCGGTATGCCCATCAGATGCAGTTCGTGAGCACAACGATAGTGGGTCATCGCATTCACCACGGGATAGCAATATATCACCTCACCATAATTCGTTGCGGCAGGGTCGCCTAAGAACATTGCCTCAACATCGGTATATAGAAGATGCTTGATATATGGCAGTCGGTCGATAAACTCAGCTGCCATCACCTTGGCCTTGGCGGGGGTGGCCTCCTCGTCGAGGTCGCTATTAAACAGCAGTCCCCTGGCTATCTGCTCTTTCAACTGCTGGTAGAGTTGCTCCATGTGAATGCCGATATAGTAGGAGCGTATCTCCTCTTCGGGCTGCCTCTTATAGAAGTAGTCGGTGAAAATAATGGCTTTCACTAACGATATTATCTTCTTGATAGCCTCGATTGAGGGCAATGGCGCATGGCTTCCGGGAACGAGCGAATCCTCCTTCACCGAGTGCTTAGCCAACAACGCAATATTCTTTTGTATTATCTCGTCTATGTCCATTTTTTTGAAGTTAAAGAAGTTAAAGGAGTTAAAGGAGTTAAAGACAATAGTATTGTGCTCTGTCATAACTAAATTCCTAATCCATAATTCCCAAAGAACTTTAATTCTTTAA
>JBJEAY010000270.1:0-2464 GCA_051869575.1 Prevotella sp.
CTCACCGAATATTACTACTGATCATCACCTGTATCTTGCCATTCCGTCTGTACATCCGGGAATGGCTTAAACCATAGTAATCACCAAACGAATAATTGAAATGAAGAAACAGAATCATAACCCTCGCTCTGGCAGAATCATCGTCAGGATGTCCCTGCTGGAGTTCCTGAAAGAGAAGTCCGACCAACGCTGGTCGAAACTCGAAGCCTTCCTCGACCTTGTCGATAAAGCCTCCGTACAGTACATACCCAAGGAACTGTACAAACAGAACGTGTCGCTGTCGGAAGGTCAGTTTTCCATCACCATCACCGAACTGGCAGACTGCTGGCATTGGCACCGCGCCACTGTCCGCACCTTCATCGAGCAGTTGGAGGATATGCACCTCATAGAGGTCAACCGCCTCCCTAAGAGTCAGATTATCACCTTCCCGGCACTTGCTGCCACATCCTCCTCTTCGCCCATCGACGAAGCATTGGTCGAGTTCCGCCAGAAGATGCAGTCTGCATTGTCCGAATGGCGAAGTGGCAAAATGTCTGCCACGGATTGCGCCGTGACATGTGAACAACACTACTCACAGGCTGTCACTCATGCTGCCAACCTGCTGAAGGACTACATGAGTGGCAATCCCATCGGCAAAATACCCTTTGGTGCCGACATTCCCGAATCTGTCGAGCGTGCCTTCTGCAAGGAAGCTCTGTCTATGATATGTGAAGCCACCCTCCAGCGGGTGCTCGGCGATGATGAGTCAAAAGGCAACAGCCTTTCTCTTCTTCCCTTCTTTTACAAAGACCTGGGAGGAGACTGGCTATCGTTCATCGAGGCTGCTGTTGCCATTGCTGAGTTGGCTATAGATGGCAGGTCTCCTGCCTTGCAGCACGAGAGCGCAGCCATCAAGTCGCAGTTCCAGTCGCTCTGCCGACCGTTCCTTGTTGTAGCTTCCATGCGCCAGAAGGCTGATTCAGCCTACTCTGAGAGTCTTTCCCTCTCTGAAAGCGAATCGCCCCAATGATACCAGCGTACACACGCCTTCCTCACATACGGCATCGTGCTTCGCACCTCTGCCACTCCCTTTTTCACATCGGACTTGCCCGTTGTTCGAATATAAGGGAAGAGGGGTAGCCTAATTCCCAATATAAGGAAAACAAGGGAAATTATCGGAAACAAAAGTAATCATATAACGCTTATATATAGTGTTTTATGAATATCTGTCCTATTCCTTTCAATTCGTTAAAATTCTCATTATCCTCGATATTTTGTTACTCATTTTTGCGACAGATTGAATTATTTTTGTTACCTTTGCACCCGAAATCACATATAAAACATAATATGAACACAAGAGAGACCACATACAAGAAAGAACCCGTAAGGCTTCAACTACGCCAAAGGGCAGGTGGAAAGCAAGTTGTTTACTTGGAGTTCTACAAGGAAGGTGTGCGTACTTACGAGCGCATACCTGACATGGTCATCGTACCCGAAACAGACCAAAAGGCCATAAAAGCCAATCAGACAGTTCTCGCCAAAGCGGAAAAGATATGCAGACAACGAAAACGGGAAGTGTTGAAAGCTCAGAAACAGCACACCTTAGTCGTAGAAAGCGAAGACGAAGGGCACAGACTGTCATTGATGGACTGGATTGGCAGGTTTGAGACCATCCAGAAGAGCAGAGGCATAAGGGACTTAAACGGCATCCATTCCCTCAGACGCTACCTGTCACTGTACAAGGATGAAGAAATCGCATTGGAAGATGTTGACATTCCATATTGCCTTGGCTTTATCTCTTTTCTGAAAACCGGGTACAAGACAAAGGACGGAAAGCAGCTGAGCGGCAAGACGGGATTTAATGTGCTTGGAGAACTGCGCACTTCCTTGAATGTCGCAGTCAGCGAGGGGATGATACGCACCAATCCCATCACGAAGCTCAACGCTTCTGAAAAGATTATTCCCAAAGAGACAGTCCGTGAGTACCTGACCATAGCCGAGGTGAAAAGGCTCATAGACACGCCGTGTGACAAGGACATTGTCAAGCGTGCTTTCCTGTTCTCATGCAACTGCGGTCTGCGGCGTGGTGACATCCTGTCCCTGCGATGGAAGGACATCACGTTTGATGACGGTGCTTGGAGAGTATGCACACGCATGAAGAAGACCGCCAATATGGTGTATATCTCGCTTCCCAAACAGGCTATGAGGTGGCTGGAATGCAATCCCGGAGAAAGAGACAGCGAAGAACTTGTCTTTGCCGGACTGAGTGCAGGAACCATCTCTGACCAATTGAGCGCATGGGTCGAGAAAGCCGGCATCAAAGGCAAGCATGTGACCTTTCACGTGGCGAGGCATACATACGCCACCATGCTCATAACACTTGGAGTTGACCTTTATACCGTTTCAAAACTCCTTGGCCATTCAAGTATAAGACATACCCAACGCTATGCAAAAATCATTGACAGCGTCAAGGACAGGACTGTGG
>JBJEAY010000271.1:0-2462 GCA_051869575.1 Prevotella sp.
TGGGCAAGGTGTGGAAGAAGGAGGACGAACTGAAACAGTTGAAGTCCGAACTGGCTGCATTGGATCGAAAAATCCAGTTAGAGCTTGCGCCCCCTGTTCCAGAGGTGAAACAGCAGGAAGAAAAGCAAGAGGCTTCTGAACGTCCAGTCCTTACAAGACCTCATCAGACAGAAGAGGTACAGATAGCCTCCATGCTGCCATCCGGCAACCGCATGGCTGGAAGGTTCAAGATAGGCTGATGTATCCTATTATTATATTATAATAAAGGAGGGTGATTGCTGAACGGTCGCCCTTCTTTTATCCGACATAACTAATCATTCATAATATGGCAAAAACAAAAATCAAGTTTCGTGCCTCTTCTGTCGGGATGAAGGAGGGCACGCTCTATTATCGGTTCTACAGGGTTTAGTGTGAATTAACATAAAGTGCTTTAACATTCATCCCCATGAGAGATATCAATATAGAGCCGTGTACGGCTTTTTGAGGTGTTTCTCTTTTAGGGAAGCTTGCAAATGTTAACGGTTTAACTATTCGAGATTGTAAACTCACACTAATTACGGTAGAACCCTATTATCAGGTGATACACAACCGTGTGGCAAGACAAATCCATACTGAGTACAGACTTTATCCCTCGGAGTGGGACGCGGCACGCTCGTCCATTGTCCTGCCGTCTTCCTCCACTCCGCAACGCTATTCGTATCTTCTTTCCTTGCAGGACACATTGGAGGCGGACAGGAAGAAACTGTTGCTGGTTATTGCACGGTTGGACAAGGAGGCGCAACCCTATACCTCAGACAAAGTAGTCGAATATTTCCGGGAAGGGAAGGTACTACATGGTATCATCGGCTACACGTTGGAACTGAATGACAAGTTGCGAAAAATCGGCAAGAGGCGCATGGCGGACAGGTTCACCACGACCATCAACAGTCTGCGGAATTACCTGAAAGGAAACGATGTGCCATTGGAGGATGTGGATGGAACGATGGTGCTGGGATATGAACAGTGGCTGAAAGAGCGCGGACTTTGTCGCAATACCACCTCTTTCTATATACGCAACCTGCGTACCATCTACAACCATGCCGTGGAGGAAAAGCTGGTGGTTTCTTCCTCGCCGTTCAAACATGTATATACCGGCATTGACAAGACTGTCAAACGAGCCCTTCCTTTGGAAATCATCAAGCAACTGAAAGAGCTGGACCTGAGTCTGTACCCAAGAATGGAGTTTGCAAGGGATATGTTCCTGTTCAGTTTCTATACCCGTGGAATGTCCTTCGTTGACATGGCACAACTAACTCAAAGCAATTTGCAGGGCGGTATGCTCACTTACCGCCGTCAAAAGACATCGCAACAGCTACACATCAAATGGGTAGAACCCATGCAGAAGATTGTCACGAAATACCAGATAGACGGCTCTCGCTATCTTCTTCCCATTGCGACCGGAGAAGGAACCTCATTCTGGAAAAAATACAAGAACTCCTACAACCGCATCACCAAGCAATTGAAGAAAATCGGCGAGATGATGGGACTATCCATTCCGTTGACCACTTACGTTGCACGTCATTCCTGGGCAAGTGCAGCCAAAAGCAAAAACGTGGCACTTTCCACCATCAGCGAGGGATTGGGACACGATTCTGAGAAAACAACACGGATTTATCTTTCATCATTGGACACCTCTGTCGTTGACAGGGCAAACAATCTAATCATCAATTCCCTGTAAAATACAAATCATCATGCCGTCACATAAAAAGACCGCAATTCCGTGACTGATGTAATTGTTACGGAGTTGCGGTTTTCTCTTGTATGTCTGTTGTCTTTGTCTTCGAATGTTGAGCAAAAAGAGGATTCTCTCTTTAAGAGAAACTCTTTTTTACAAACCCCTTGATTTATAGGTGTCATTTCTTGCGTAAAGCCCTTTTTGCTCAACAATAGGTTGATTAAAATCAACAATTTTCGGTTTTTCAGTCAAAAAATCCTTCAATAATTAGGTGATTTGCAATAATTTTCATAATTTTGCAGCGAAAAGAGTTTCTCTTAAAGAGAGAAACACCCTTTGCATACCATTTCAGACTGGTATCTCATGCTGGAAAGAGGGGCTTTGCAGGGGGTGGACTCGGAAAAGTGAATTAGATGACTATTGTTATTGAAATACAAGGAAAGTTGCTGATATACAGACCGATACGCAAATCGGGATGAACCATGAGTACGCTCTTTTCAAAAAAACATGTCAAAATAGTATGGCAAATGGACTGGATAAGGATAAAAACAGTGGTATGTCATGCGGGCCTACAAAAACGAGAAAACTGCCGAAGACCGGCTCTCTCATAAAACGTATGGCCTAGATTATTTCATACCCAAGCAGAAAGTCCTTCGCACCGTCAATGGTAAGAAAGTCTTTTGCATGGTACCCGTCATACATAGGGATATTCAGTTAATGGCTTGAGTTTTTAGCCGGGGAAGGGCCC
>JBJEAY010000272.1:0-2458 GCA_051869575.1 Prevotella sp.
TGAAGAAGATGATGAACTTGAATAAATATTGGTGCGGGATGATTGTCCTGGCAATGATTGTTGTTGGTGGGTTGACGGCCTGCGAGGGCGGCAGCAACAAACCGAAAGTTGTGGTGTGCGTACCGGTGTATGGACAGAGTCTTGCCATGGGCGAGGAATCGGAACTGGTGACTGACATCGACGGATTGACGAATAAATGGAACGGAAGACTTGTTGGCGAAGGACTTGACGATGAGTTCGGATATTACGAGGATAGAAGTTGGAAGAAAAAGATAAAGAGACTTATCAGATATGACAACCGGAGAAATGAAAATTCGGCGTTTGCTATGGGAGAGGCTCTTGCCGGAGCATTGGGCGAGGACACGATGGTGTGCGTGTTTGCCGACGGAAGAGGAGGAACGGCTATCTCTAATCTAGTAAAAGGCAGTTCGCCGTATGACGCTCTTATCCAGGATATACAAAAATCATACGACGAGGCAAGAAGTAAAGGTATGGAATTTATCGTGCCTGCCGTGTGTTGGATGCAGGGCGAGAGCGACATGTTTGACTATACGAGGGTAGATTACCGAAAATTATTACGCCAATTTGCTGCAGATATCAATAGGGATGTGAAAAGCATCACTGGACAGAAGCGCGACGTGAAGATTGTGGGTTACCAGTCGTGTTGCTTGGCTAAATGTTATAAGTTTGTTCCCGAGAACTATGAGTGCTATGAGATTTCAGTGCCTCAGGCTCAGATGCAACTAATCAGGGATGATTCTTGTTTTGTTGCTGGTACGCCTGTGTATTTCCTGGATTTTGTTGATGACAGAATTCATCTCGACGGAAAGAGTCAAACGGTTGTCGGACGATATAATGCAGCTGCGGTATTGGATATTCTGCGTTATGGATATTCTGATCGAGGGCTTTATCCCGTCAATGTGAAGAGTAAGGGGAATACTGCTATCATTGAATTCAACAATAGTGGCGGCAAATTGGTATTCGACACTATCAACGTGAATAAGGTGAGGAACTACGGATTCAGTGTCATCACTCCTGACAATAGGGACATTGCCCAAAGAGTAGGCATCGTGAATGATAATATCGTGATTGAATGTAGCGACAACACCAAGGGCTGCAAAGTGAGATATGGCGCTAATGGCGAGAAAAACAAGTCGGGCAGACGGTTTGGCGCACGCGGAAATCTCGTCAGGCGCAATTCGTCGATGATGCCGGAATGGTGTTATATGTTTGACGAAGCCACTACCGAGAGATAGAACGCTAATTCTATCAACAGGAATAGTGCACCGCAGCAGTCGCCGGTATATCCTTGCAGACGATGCCATATCAGGCGATAGAGGAAATACATCACAAGGCATGGAGCAAAGACGAGATATTCCCAGTGGATGAGGATTCCGCCACGTGCCGACCATAGGTAGAGTAGAAGTATGGGCAACAATCCTTGTACGGCAAGACCAATGCCCGCCTTAACTGTAGGACGTTGATAGACAATTTTTGCCTTGGCTTCAGCTTCAGTGCGGGCGTAAGGCATCATACTGATTATCTGCGAGGCTACCATCTTGGAAAACGGGTCGCCGGCAAAGATGACAAAGGCAGCTGTGAGCGGGGGAAGACTGTAAAGGCAGAAGAACAGAAGGAGGACATATACGAGCAGGCCAATCACTCCGTATGTTCCTATGCGTGAGTCTTTCATTATGTCGAGAATGCGCTGGCGGTCATTGCCGCCTCCACCGAATCCGTCGAAGAAGTCGCAAAGTCCGTCTTCGTGCAATGCACCTGTGACAAGGAGACGCATGGCTATGGCAAGAACCACGGCAATAGGATAGGGGAAGAGCATACTTGCGCCATAAAGAGTGGCTGCCATAATGCCGCCTGTGAGCCAACCGGCTAATGGCCAATACTCAACAACACGTCTGTAGCAACTCTTGTCGGGTTGGGCAATTCGCCAAAAGGGCAGACGTGTGAAGAATATCAGTGCGGCAAGTGGCGTTTCCCACCATCGTGTATTGTCAATAGATACTCTCATTGTCAGAAATATTTGGTTATGTTGGCATTCTTGAAATTATTCATCTCGTTAATCATCCTGACGGCACTGTCGATGATGGGGAATGAGCACAGAGCACCAGTGCCCTCGCCAAGACGAAGACCTAAATGGAGAAGCGGTTTGGCATTGAGAAGACTGAGCATACGGGCATGTCCGCCTTCGTCGCCGCTATGTCCGAACACCATATAATCCACAATCTCGGGATAAAGACGAGAGGCGGCAAGAGCACAGGCTGTCATAATGAATCCGTCAACCATAATGACGAGATGACATTCGGCGGCACGAAGCATGGCACCAATGGCGGCAACCATCTCAAAACCACCGAAATAGCGTATTATCTCTTCGGCATTACTGCAGTCAACGGAAGATGACTTGAAGTTTTCCACCGCCTTGTTGAGTATCTCGTATTTATGA
>JBJEAY010000273.1:0-2453 GCA_051869575.1 Prevotella sp.
GAAATAAAAACAAAATGTATAACACTTTAAATATAGAAGAGTATGAAGAAGATAATGATTATGATGGTTATGATGCTGACGATAGTGGTATCTACCAGTGGCAAGAACAATACAAACGTGAAGAACGACCGCAACAACTTGGTGGTAGTGCATAAGACAATCGTTCGCGGCGACGACCACAAGTGCTGCAAGTATGACAACCACGACAGGGGTACGTCATGGCGCGGGAAGAAGGTGGTGTGCAAGTGTAAGTGTCACAGAAAGAACACTTGCTGCAACAGTCACAATCGCCCTTGCAAGAAATGCTACAAGATGATGAAAAAGGGTACACATCCCTACATCAGATAAGATATATTAGAATACAGATGCTTCATTGATACTTACTTTAGGTTTTAGTTATTGTTAAGAAAATGGTGGCCACGTAGTGATTTACGAGGCCACCATTCGTTTTTACTTGAATTCAAGTGAGAAACATCCGGCAACGTGAAGCCACGAGAGATAATACACCATACCGTCGTAGTAGCGGTATTTGCCCGTGGGGGGCTGACTGTCCCAAAGTCTTTCCAATTGCTCCTTGGCAAGCTCCTTGTTCTCGGGAGTCGATTTGGCAAGGGCGAAGGCAGCCACGGCATTTGCCCCGAGCATACCTTGGGTGTAGTTGTCGAATCGTTTCTTACCGTCTAGACTGAAGCGCGCATGCTTGTAGCCATCCGACTTGAAGAACGACAACAGGCGCGACATCACCGCAGTCTGACGCTTCTTGTCCTTGCCCCAGAGATAATAGTCCATACCTACATTCATTGCACATCGGATGGCGTCATACATATAGATGGATGTGTCATATCCCGCATGAGGCCAGCGGTAGGCACTGCCGTCGTAATTGCTGTAGTCGGGATATAGACCGGTGACAGGGTCGGCTGAATCGATGAGATGCTGGCGTGCAGCCTTGGCAGTCTTCTTCCAGAAGGAGCGGTCCTTGGCAGCCACCTTGGCCCACTTGTCGAGGAATGCGGGCAATTGATATGAGGGGTCGGAGAACTCCTTGCCCACCTTGTCGGGGACGAAGGTTATCAGATAGTTATCGCGATTGTAGAGGTTATACACCCCACCCTCGCCTGTCTTCGACATACATTTCTCAAGTATCTCGTTAGCCTCCTCGGCATAACGCGGTTCGTTCCATCTCTCGGCTGCAAGGAAGAGGGCTGTGGCAAAATACAATTCTCCATCTGATGCATTACTGTTGCCTATTTGCTTACCGTCTCTTGTACATTGCCAGCAGAAATATCCATCCCAGGGTGAGTTTTTGGGATATGCCATATAGCGCTTTGCCCATCGCCATAGTTTGTCAAATTCAGCACGATGATTGGTCTGCACACTGATCATCATACCATACGACATTCCCTCGGAGCGCACGTCGTTGCTGCCCGTGTCGTAGATAAAAGCCATGTTGTCGGCAGTTTCGTAATACACGGTTTTCTGTCCGTCGGCATCGAAGACTGATACATCACCTGGGGTGAAGAAATGCTGCCATAGCATCTCCAACCTTTGGTTAACTTCCTCCTGACTCTTGCCCAAGATAGAGGAGAAAAGGTTTTCGGCATTCACTGCCACTGTTGTCATCAGGCATAAGGCAATCACTGCCAATACTCTGTTTTCTTTCATGATAAAAATTGTTGTTAGAGTTTATAATTAATTCATTACAGCCACTGCTTGACTCTTTCCTCGGTCTGTTGCCAGAGGATGTCGATGAGTGGATGTTGGGTGTATTTTCTCTTCAGTTTCTTGATGTGGCACGAGAGGTTGAATGTGCCTGTCTGCCCCTCCACTTCGGGCGACAGGAGCAGGTGGATGGCAGTGGCTGCACCTTGTCGGGGAGTGCGGATTAAGGGGGCAAAGACAGCCTTGGTGATGGGGTCGAACCACATCTTGAAGTATATGATATCCGTGGCAACTATACCCGGGTCGGCACAGTTGACGGTGATACCCTTGTCCTTGAGTTCCCTTGCCAATTTGAGAGTGAAAAGAGTAATGGCAAGCTTGGAGTTGCTATACGGGAATATGCGCCAGAAGAAGCCTCGGCATCCTGTGTCGAAGAACGACGGGAAATATATCCTTCCCCACTTATATGTGAGCGATGACATCGAGACAATACGGCTTCCGCGCTCCATGAGCGGAACGAGCAGGCGGGTGAGCAAGTAATGGCCCACATAGTTCACCTGCACAGTGCGCTCCATACCGTCCTCGGTGATGGTGCGTCCTTCCTGTTCGAGTATGCCGGAGTTGTTCATGAGCAGTGCCACCTTCTCTCCCCTACCCTTTATCTCGTCGGCAAAAGCCTTCACGGTCTTGAGCGAAGCCAAGTTGATAGGGATAATCTCCACATCCTGATTTCCTGACTCAGATATTATCCACTTGCGCTTCTCCTCAGCCCTCTGCAAGTTCTTGCATGCCAT
>JBJEAY010000274.1:0-2443 GCA_051869575.1 Prevotella sp.
GGGAGGTTGTCCTTTGCCTAAGTATAGAACTCGTACAATAAAACTCGAAACGGGGGCTGCTAACCGATGAAGTTGAGCAGCACGTCCTCCTTGGATAGCGCATACTTGAAGTGACCTGTGCGGGAGTGGAGCTTTAGGTCGTTAATGACATCTCCCGACATCAGTTCCAAATCGTCATAGATGGTCACACGTATCTGGTCAACCATTCCGTCGGAATTGGTCATGGCATTGACCTTATACATGTGTCCAAAGGCAGGATTGGAGTAGGCACAACAGCTCCGTCCGAATTCAGTAGCAAGCGATGGTATGTGGACATAGAGCAACACCAAGTCAATCTCGTCTTCGAGCTGGTTGGTCACTTCTTCCAAACTGACAGGCGCGGATGGGGAAAACTCCAGTAGCGCATAGTCCTTGTATATGAGAGGTTCAGACAAGCGGTTCTTGTCCAGAAGACTCGGCATCTGCAGTGGCATGATGGCGAGAAAATCGTTGACATAGGATTTCAGCATAACACTATCTGTTTTTTCAGTTTGCCATTACATTTGTATGTTTGCGCACATAAGTTTTGAGCATTTCACTGGGAATGTCTTCCACTTTCTCCTTGTCCATGCGCAGAGTCTTTGCTATCCGCCGCAGTTCATTGGGCACAATATCCGCTACCTTATAGAGCCTTGACTTCTCGTCATCTGACAGCAGTGCAAAAGACTTATCATCAATGAACACAAAGGGATTAAGAAGCAGAAATGCATAGGCATGAAGCGATGCCTTCTTGTCAACCTTGCCGCTTTTAAGGTTTTCCAGCGCCACTTCTGTGTTGAGCAGCAAACGGTGGCTGGTGCGCATGGTTAGATAGACATTCGTCTCCTTTTTGGGGAGCACCCCGCGTCTTGCCGCCTTCGCTATTGCCCGGCAGCATTTCTCCGTCTTGCCAGTTATCTCTTTCAAGTCCTCGTCCACCATGTCAGGTAGGAAATGAAGGAACGCCCGGAAATGAGATTCCTCTTTGCTGAAGAAACGGAAAAGGTCATCTTCGCCATGGAATCCCTTTAGAAGGGACTTGTCGAGGAACTCAATATAACGCTTTTTCACCAGACTCTTGCCACCTGAGACATTGACAGAAACACTGTCGAGAGAAGAGAAGAACGGACGAACCTTTTTGACAATCTCCATGACAGAATCTTTGTCGTCACTGCAGACAGTCAGCACCCTAAACTCAAGCAAGTCGCGAAAGTTGCGATGTTTAGAAACGGCGAGGCGTACAAATTCCTCGTTGATGGAATCCAAAAGGATGGCATACTCGATGACCGGGTACATGTGAGCCTGTTTTGTCGTGTCCCTCAGCACACATGCCTTGACCGAGTCATTCATCTCCATCCATTCGTTGACAGACTGCGCAAGGGCTTTCACGGAGACATTGTCTTGCTTGCGCAATCTTTCGAGGAAGATGCGAGATTCGCTGAGGGCTTCCTTGGAAGAACCAAAGGAATATTTCCCCTTGCCTTCCGAGCAGGCAGCAAGCATTACAGTGGCAAAAGCTGCGGCAACGCCAATGACCAGTCTCATTCGTGGCATGATGTACGATGCGGCATCATGGTTGGATGATGTCGTGTGTGGATATGAACACATAGTATCATATCCATTTTGTTGCTTATCCGATTTCTTTGACATAATATAAATTTGTATTTTCAAGTTTGACGGTGCAAAAGTAGTTATTTTATAGCATATTATAATGATGTTGGTAAAAAGTTTAGACATTATTATTAATCGGATATATGAGTACGATTTCAAAGGAAAGCAAAAGAATAGAAATAATGGCATTTTTACATATTTTAGTACGATTTCTGATGAAAATAGACTCAATGTAAAATAATAGTTGTAACTTTGCACCCAAATGGCAAAACCGCCGTTGTAACGGTGTCGGACATTCGGCACGGACGGTTGCGGATTTCAGCAAATCAGTGTACAGATATATGGCAAAAGTAGGTTACATCTTTATCGCCACGAATGGCGATGACTATACAGAAGACAGGGAGTGGATGCAGCAGTACGGCTGCGTCAAGGTGATTGAGGAGCAGGCTGACGACGAGCGTCTGCGCCCGATGTGGAAGCAGCTAATCTCCAACTTGGACAGGGGCGACACCTTGGTGTTGTCGAAGTTCAGCAATGCGCTGAGAGGCACGAGGGAGGTGGCTGCCTTCATCGAGTACTGCCGGGTGAAGGTGGTGAGGATTATCTCCATCCACGACCGCATCGACACTGCCGACGAACTGTTTCCCGAGACCAAGCCATCGCAGGTGTTGCAGATGTTCGGCTCACTGTCGGAAGAGTGCGCCGTGCTGCGCAAGGCATCGGTACACGTCATGCAGCTGCAGCAGAACATCAAGCCGATGAACAAGACTCCCAAGGCCGTCAATAAGATGGAGAGGGAGCAGAACATCGTCAA
>JBJEAY010000275.1:0-2438 GCA_051869575.1 Prevotella sp.
TCTTGAAAAAGATGATTGCCTGCGTGATTGCTGTTTTTGCAGCCTTGATTCCTGCACAGGCGGGAGCGCAGAATACTGAGAAACAAAAGGAGATAATCGACGTGGTGCACCGCACCAACGACTATTTCATGCAGAAGTACAACGACCCGACGAAGGACACATTCGTCAAGAAGGTCAGAACAAGCAACCTCTGGACGAGGGCGGTGTATTACGAGGGACTGATGGCTCTCTACGACATCGACCCACAACAGCGCTACATCGACTACACCGACCGATGGGCCGACTATCACAAATGGACTGCCCGCGGCAGCGTCAACGACATGGATGCCGACAACCAGTGCTGCCAGCAAACCTACATCGACCGCCATGTGCAGAGCGGAATGAAGAAAGACCTGTCGAAGGTGAAGGAGAATCTCGACCATCAGATGTCAACAGGCAAATACTCCTATTGGACATGGATCGACGCCATTCAGATGGCAATGCCTGTATATGCCAAATACGCCAAGCTCACCGGCGAGCGCAAGTATCTCGACTATGCCATGAACTCGTATAAATGGAGTCGCGACACTCTTGCCGGCGGACTCTTCAACAAGAAGGAAGGCCTGTGGTGGCGCGACAAGGACTATGTGCCGCCATATAAGGAGAAGGACGGCAAGAACTGCTATTGGAGCCGTGGCAACGGATGGGTGTATGCCGCCCTCGTGAGGGTGATGGAGACACTGCCCGCCACCGACCCCCACTACCAGTTTCTCAAGGCCGACTTTGTCAAGATGAGTCGCGCCTTGCTCAAATGCCAGCGCACCGACGGCTTCTGGAATGTCAGTCTTGTCTCGCCCGTCACCTACGGCGGTCCCGAGATGACCGGCACCTCGCTCTTCCTCTATGGCATGGCATGGGGAGTGCGCCAGGGCATCCTCCCCCAGAAAACCTATCAGAAGGCCATGGACAAGGCATGGAAGGCCATCGCCTCCTGCGTCCACGACAACGGATTCATAGGCTACAACCAGGGCACAGGCAAGGACCCCTCGGCTGGTCAGCCTGTCACCTTCACTTCCGTGCCCGACTTTGAGGACTACGGCACCGGCTGCTTCATCCTCGGCGCAGTGGAATACTACCGCCTTCTCTCCAAGGACGAGCGCTGGCCCGACGGCACATCGATGTCGCCTTGGTTTCAGAATGTGTCCAAGGTGGATGTCGCCACTCTTGGCAAGCGATATGTAGTCACCGACTATGGCGTTAAGTCCGACAGCACACTCGTGCAGACCGCAGCCCTGCAGGGCGTTATCGACCGTGCCGCCAACGAGGGTGGGGGAGTGATAGTCATTCCCCGAGGCACCTTCCTCAGCGGAGCCCTCTTCTTCCGTCAGGGCACTCACCTTCTCATTGAGGAGGGCGGCACTCTCAAGGGCAGCGAGTATATAGCCGACTTCCCCATCCTCACCACCCGCATCGAGGGACAGACATGCAAGTATTTCGCAGCCCTCGTCAATGCCGACTCCCTCGACGGCTTCACCATTGCCGGCAAGGGCACCATCAATGGCAACGGACATCACTATTGGGAGGAGTTCTGGATAAGGCGCAAGTGGAATCCCCAGTGCACCAACAAGGACGAGCAGCGCCCACGCCTCGTCTATATCTCCAATTCTCACAACGTCACCGTGCAGGACGTGCGCCTCGTCAACAGTCCCTTCTGGACCAATCATCTCTACAACTCCGACCACGTGCGCTATCTCGACTGCTACATCTATTCGCCCACCTCGGGGCTCAAGGCGCCGAGCAGCGACGCAATAGACATCGACGTGTGTCATGATGTCATCGTCGATGGATGTTATATGTCGGTCAACGACGATGCTGTGGCTATCAAGGGCGGCAAGGGAACATGGGCTGACAAGGCTCCCGAGAATGGTCCCAACTTCAACATCCTCATCCAGAACTGCCGCTATGGCGTGGTGCATGGCTGTCTCACCCTCGGCAGCGAGAGTGTATATGACCGCAACATCGTGCTTCGCAATATCGAGGTGGATAATGCCAACCGTGTGCTTTGGCTCAAGATGCGTCCCGACACTCCCCAGCACTACGAGTATGTCACCGTTGACAATATCTCGGGCACTACAGGCAGTTTCCTCGTCGTTCGCCCCTGGACTCAGTTCTTCAACCCCGAATTTCGCGAGGATATGCACAAGAGCCAATGCAACAACATCGTGATGACGAACATCAAGATGCAGTGTCGCAACTTCTTTGATGTCGGCACGAGCGACAAATACCTCCTCCGCGACTTCACGTTCAGGAACATCAGCGTGAATGACGAGAAGAAGGCATTCGACCCCAGCGTCATCCCCAACACCATTGTTGATAACGTGGTTATTCAGTAGTCTATTTATATAAAAAAGGCACGGAGCGTCAGAGATTTCCTCTGCACTCCGTGCTTTTTTTTAATT
>JBJEAY010000276.1:0-2437 GCA_051869575.1 Prevotella sp.
CGGACATGACAAAGAAGACTCCCTTGTCCGCTAACCTGTGCCGCTCGTAGGTGGGTCCCGGCGCAAGGATGAACACCGCGGGCAGTCCCAAGGCTTCGGTCAACCGCTTGCCAGTGATGGCGCAAGCCCGAGGAGAGGGATTACCTTTCTTTGGTTCAACGAACAGTAGGGACATACCTTGGTATGTGCCGTCATAGAAACTATATGAGAGTTTCTCTCCGACTGTAATACCTTTCAGGCTTTCCTTGGCACGAGGTTTCACTTCAAAGTGTCTGCCCAATATCCTTATTTCTTTTTTTAATTCCATTCTGCTACATTTTAATGTTATATTAAAACGTTGCAAAAATATATATAAATATCAAGATATACAACTATTTAAAGCAAATTAACGTCATAATTAAGGATGCTTAACTATTTTTAGAAAGCACAGATGGTAAATGCTCGCACTCCTTTGATTCTCTCTCAAAGAATTCGTCAGCCTTCGCAGGATGATTCTCTACAGGATTACCATCACTATAGACAAGGTGGTAGTCCACACCCCACTGTTCTGCTGTTTTTTTGTTTGGAAATATTACAGCTCTCGAACAGGTCATTGGGGATCTCACAGCAAACATAGTTCCGTTAATTCCCAATGGAAGACCAACATTAATATGGGTTTCTCCTTCAACAACCCATGTATCCTTACCTTTGTGTGTATTTGCAAGAGATAGAAGGAAATGCTTTGCCGATTCCAAACTGTTTATGACAGCATCGACCCCACCTGTAAAAACATCGGTGAACTACCCCTGAGCTAAAGACTCAGTGGCTTCGTGACGGCATAATGACTTGCCACGATACTTTTCCTGCTTCACGGGAGCACTACTTTTTAGGTTCTGTATTACAGAACGGTCATCCATAGTTGGCTTCTCCACAGGCTTGACTTCCCCACGTTCCGTGGGTAGGGTCTCACCGAGACCAAAGTGTTTTATGTTTATTGCGGCATTGAGGTCACGGTCGAGTCTCGTTCCGCACGAGGGACACGTCCACTGACGGGTACTGAGACTGAGTGCAGGTCTCCTGTACCCGCAGACGTGACACTGCTTGCTTGACGGTGCGAAACGTCCGATGACTCGGTAGTTCACTCCGTACCACTCACATTTGTAGGACAGCAGGCGATAGAACTCGCCGAGTCCCGCATCCTCAATGGAATAGGCGAGATGATGGTTCTTTGTCATTCCCTTTACATTCAGGTCTTCCACACAAATCGTACCCGCTTGGCTCTTGCGGGTAAGACGGTGAGTCAGCTTGTGAAGGAAATCACTCCGTCTGTTTGCTATCTTTGAGTGAAGCCTTGCCACCCTCAACTTCGCCTTGCGATAGTTTGAGGAACCCTTCACCTTCCTGCTAAGGGAGTGTTGAAGGGCGGCAAGATGCTTCTTTTCGTTTTTGGAAAACGCAGGTGATTCTATTGTCTCGCCAGTTGACAGGACAGCAAAGGATTTCAGTCCCGTATCTATGCCTATGGCCGTTTCTTCCAATACCGGTTTCTTCGGCAATACATTACAGTTGTCGTTCACCAAAATGGTGGCATAGTATCTGCCGTCACATTCCCTTGTGATGGTGACACGGCCTATCTTTCCCGTGAAATGGCGGTGAAATACACACTTGATGGAATTTTTGCCTATGAATTTCGGCATTTCCAGTCTTCCGGACTTGAAATCAACCCTGCAGTGCTGCGGGCAGTTGAATTTCTGTCGTCCGTATTTTGACTTGAAAACAGGATACCTTCCGGTTCCCTTGAAGAACAGGTTATATGCATCTGTCAGTTGTTTGACTGCAAACTGAAGACTCTGGGAGTTCACTTCCTTCAACCATTCGTGTTTTGATTTCAGTTCCTTTTGCATCAAGTCCTGTAACTCAAATCTGCAGATGCTTTTCTGTTCCTCCTTCCACAGACGGGACTTTAGTTCGAGACCCCAGTTATACACAAAGCGGACACAGCCGAAAGTCTTGGACATCAAGACCTTCTGCTCTGGCGTTGGGTATATCCTGTATCTGTAGCCTCTCTCCATATTTTTTGTATCTGTTTATTTCTATGCAAAGATACGAAAAATATTCCATATACGGAAATATATTATTGTTTATTTTGCAAAAAAGTGTTTATTCTTTAAGAATATTTTGAATTTACAATTCTATACACTATCTTTGCATAAACAATAACAACTTTTTCGTTCCAAATATGAATACTACAATTTCGAAGGATTATAGCAGTCTCAATCACTCCAAGTTTCTAATCAAATATCACATAATATTTGTATGCAAGTATAGAAGACTTGTACTTGCAAACAAAATTATCGACAAAGCGATGAAGAATATATTGCTTGGAATAGCGGACGGAAGCGATTTTTGCATAGAAATGATGGAATCTGACAAAGACCATATACATATGATGATCTCA
>JBJEAY010000277.1:0-2435 GCA_051869575.1 Prevotella sp.
AGATTGTGGAGTCGGAATTCGGATTCCATATCATCCAACTTATCGACAAGCGTGGCGACAAGATCAACTGCCGTCATATATTGCTCAAACCGGTGGTGTCCGACTCTTCCATCACCAAGTCATTGGCACGTCTCGACTCTATACGCACCGACATCAACAACGGCAAGTTCAGCTTTGACGACGGTGCTACATATATCTCCGACGACAAGGACACACGAGCCAACAAGGGACTGATGGCTAACGTGAAGGATATGTCGCGCACATCGAGATTCAAGATGGACGAACTGCCTCCTGAGGTGGCAAGGGCTATCGACACTCTGAAGATTGGCAGCATCTCGGCTCCGTTCCAGATGATTAACGCCAGGGGAAAGACCGTGTGCGCCATCGCCAAACTGAAAAACCGCGTGGAAGGTCACAAGGCCACTATCACCGAGGATTTCCAGGTGATGAAGGCTGTGGTGGAAAACAAGCGCAGGATGGAGAAGTTGCATCAGTGGGTGTGCGACAAGATCAAGGCTACATACGTGAGGATCAACGACCGCTACAGGGACTGCAAGTTTGAGTACCAAGGGTGGGTGAGATAGTCGCTTTGCGATGAAGTCGCAAAGTGAGATTAAAGAATTAAAATATTAAAATATTAAAGTTCTTGAAGGGTAATAGTAATAAGACAAACGGATATAGGGTGGTGCTGTTCGCAGTGCTGTGCCTCTTTGGATTGAGTCTGCTGGCTCAGTCGGGGCGACGTGGCAAGTCGTCGAAGGCAAGGCAGAGGGCAAGGACGGAGCGTAAGCAGGATGCCAAGAGGGTGTATCTTGTGCATGCCGACGTGCTGCACTACGACCAGATGAAGATGCCCGACGCACAGATACTCAACGGCAAGGTGCACTTCACCCACAACGGGGCGCGCCTATACTGCGACAGTGCGCATTTCTTCGAGGCAAGCAACTCGTTTGAGGCATTCGGACACGTGAAGATGTATCAGGGCGACACGCTCTCACTCTTCAGCGACTATGCCTACTACGACGGCAACGACGAGATGGCTATAGCACGATACAACGTGGTGCTCAAGCATCGCAAATCCACACTCTATACCGACTCGCTCAACTACGACCGTATGTATAATGTGGGATATTTCTTCGAGGGAGGTAAGTTGGTGGACAACACCAGTACGCTGACCTCCGATTGGGGTGAATATCACACCGACACACATCAGGCATTGTTCAACTACGACGTGCGATTGAAGAACAAGAAATTCTTCCTCACGTCCGACACCTTATATTATAATACAGACAACCACTTGGCACACGTCGTGGGTCCGTCGCATATCACTTCGAAGACAAGTAAGATATATACCGAGGACGGATATTATAACACACAGACAGAGAAATCGGAACTCTTCGGACGCTCGGTGATGAAGGATGAGGGCAAGACGATGGTGGGCGACAGTGTGTTCTACGACAGTAAGACGGGAGTGAGCGAGGCATTCAACAACGTCGTTTACACCGACTCGCTCAACAAGAACATGTTCACTGGCGACTACTGCTACTATGACGACGAGAAAGGATATGCCATGGCCACCAAGAAGGCGGTGGCTATCGACTACTCGCAGAAGGACACGCTATTCATGCATGCCGACACGTTTAAGATATTCACGTTCAACATCAACACCGACTCGGTGTATCGCAAGATACATGCATATAATAAGGTAAGGGCTTACAGGGTTGACGTGCAGGCAGTGTGCGACTCTCTCGTGTATAACTCGCAAGACTCGTGCATGACGATGTATAAGGACCCGATAGTGTGGAACCAAAACCAGCAGTTGCTTGGTGAGGTGATCAACGTATATATGAAGGACTCCACCATCAACCGTGCCCACGTCATCGGTCAGTGCCTGTCGGTGCAGCAGCTCTCCGACTCAATCCACTTCAACCAATGCTCGTCGAAGGAGATGTTTGCATATTTCGAGAATGGCGAGATAAGACAGAGCCGCGCCAAGGACAATGTGCTGATAGTGTATTATCCCATCGACGACAAGGACAGTACGCTCATCGGTCTCAACTATACCGAAACGAGCGACATGCGAATGTTCCTCGAGAACCAGAAGATGAAGCGTATATGGATGCCCAAGGCCGAGGGTGTGCTCTATCCGATGACACAGGTGCCGCCCGACAAGTATTTCCTGCCCACCTACGCATGGTTTGACTATGTGCGTCCGCTCGACAAGCAGGACATCTTCAACTGGCGAGGAAAGAAAGAGGGCACGGAACTCAAAGAGGAGAAAAAGCGACAAGCACCGAAGAGGGAGTTGAAGAATTAAATCGCTTCGCGAAATTAAAAAATTAAAATATTAAAGAATTAAAATATTAAAGAATTGAAATATTAAAGAATTAAAGTTCTTTATTATGAGCGACATAATACAATTGTTGCCCGACTCA
>JBJEAY010000278.1:0-2433 GCA_051869575.1 Prevotella sp.
GTCGAAACCTCTCTTTCGCATAAAAAAAGATTGACTCTGAAAATGGTATGATATTCACCTGAGAAAGGAAAGAATCAACAATTAACTTGTTTTCATCATATCTTCCACTGCAATGATTACCATATTCAAGCTCCGCAACAGTTACCTCAGAAATATATATATCTGATGGAGACAATTCCTTTAGCCTATTAACAGCTTTAACGTCATTGCGCAAAATGAACACAACGATATCAGTATCTAAGAGGTATCCTTTCATAAGACTATCTCATCATTAAGTGTTCTTGCCTTGTGGATATCTTCTATTATTTCCTCAGTAGATCGACTGTCCTGCCATTTGCCTGCAAACTGGTCAACCCACGATTTCTTAGACTCTTTCTTGACTGTCATAGGAGTAGCTATCCAGCCCATCTTCTTGGCTATAGCCCTGAAGAATTCCACGTCGTATTCAGGTATTGAATAACAACTTCCATTATTTAATATTGCTGTTGTCATATCCATTATCTCCATTTTTATTCTTTTCGGAGGCAAAGGTACAAAGAAAATCTGAAACCGCCAAACATTTGGCGGAATTTCTCGTCATTTGTTCGTATGTAAATTAACACAAGAGTGCTTTATTCATCCACAGATTATCACAGATTGGCACAGATTTTTTAATATCTAAAGATATTTTTATTTTCACAGATTATCATCATCAATCAGTAATCAATCATCAATAATCAGTTATTAAAACAAGTCCGAATGAGTACCTGTAGAGACCATCAACATAACGAATACATCATCATATTGCTCCCATACTAATAGCCAATCTGGTTCAAGATGACATTCCCACACATTATTACCCTTAAACCCTTTCAACTTATGAGGGTTATAAGACTGCGGCAATGCACCATCACTCTCCAAAAGCAACATAGCTTTTTGTAGTTTTGATATATCGTATCCACGTGACAAACACCTTTTCACCGCTTTGTCAAAACGGCGTGTAGTATTGATTTTGTATTTCATTCTGATAATAACGTCTTGAAATAATCGTCAACACTATTCCATTGCTTAACCTTACCTTTATGAGCTTCCTCAAGAGCAAGTTCCACCTCGTTCTTGTTTTTTTTCACCCTAATATTTGTAATGCCGCTAACTCTTTTTAGCAGCCTACTTATATCTTTTGCCACAGACAGGTCTGAAACATTTATGGTAATCTCAGCCGGTCTTTGTATTGTTGTAACACTTGCCATAATCTTTATAAATTAATGATTCACGCTGCAAAGTTAATCATTATTCCCCATTCCACCAAACTTTTCCCCATTTTTTTCATCATTCATCAATAATCAATAATCAATCCCAATCTCGAGCCGAAGGCTCATAATCTGTGGCAATCTGTGATAATCTGTGGTCAACCTAAACCACGCGGATGCCTCTGGGAGCATGGGCGTTCAGAACTTGGCGGCGGTTAGTGCGCCTTGACGTGTAGGACACGTGCACCCACTCGGTGCCATGGCTGTTACGCTCCCAAATAAGTTGGTCGAAGTCGGTTTCCTGCATTATGAAGTGCATGACGTCGAGAAGCTCCTGGCGATTGGCTACCCTGATGTCAGCAGCTTCGCCACGCAGGTGCTGACTGGCTGGTGCTCCGCCAACGGCGTTGTTGAGCCTCACGGAGCGATAGCCGGAGTTGATGATCACAGGCCTGCCAAGGTGGCGGCGAAGTGGTTCGAGCACGTTCTCGCACAGGTGTTTCAGGTTTTCCACTTGTTCCGCAGAGGGAACATTTGCTATTCTCAATCTTGTTGCGGTTGCCGACCGCGTCATCTCCTCTAAGGAGAAATGGCTTGTTAATTGTGTACTCATGGTCATTCTTTTTTTGCCGCAAAGGTACGAACAAACATGCCATTAACCAAAAAAGTGTCCCCGCGGGGACACCTTTAACTTATTTTCAGAAAATAAAGAATCCTTTTTCATTTTCGAGAAAATTGCAAAATTGCAAAATTGCAAATTGCAAATTAGGTATTTACGTGAAGTAAGGATTTGTAATTAGAAGATAATATTAATAATATAATATATATATTATATTATTAATAAACTTAGGTTTTAAGTAGAAAGGGATATGAATTTGCAATTTGCAATTTTGCAATTTTGCAATTTTTGGCGTATTCACTACAGGGATATGACTACGCTGCACGTCATATTGATGACCGTCAAAAAAGCGGAGTCACAACGGAGTCATAGCGGAGGAAGATCGGAGCAAGTGCTCCGAGATTAAAAAATTAAAAAATTAAAAGATTAAAGTTTTGGCTGCGCGTGGTTTTTAGGCACGGATATTTTTTTAGACACGGAGGTTTTTGTCCACAGATTGGCACAGATTGACACAGATTGACACAGATTATGAGCCTTCGGCTCTGATTTTTAGGAATTAGGGATTAGGATTTTTTAGGCACGGAT
>JBJEAY010000279.1:0-2430 GCA_051869575.1 Prevotella sp.
CTGCCGCAGAGTTACCGTGCCCTATATCCAAGTGTGACCATATAAAGGAATTGACAAAGGCTTTTTCTGATATTAAGCGTGAGATTGGTCTCGAAAATTTCGAAGAAGATGGAAATAACAGGAATAAACGCATTCGGTATATCGGCAAAGATGATGACCCTCTTGCAGAGATGCGTAAAGCTAAGGTAATAGAAGACTTGAAGCAGTACTGGAAATTCTGTCAGGACTCAGCAGGTTTCTTCCCTTCTTCGTGGTTGGAATATTTCTTCAAAGATAGTAGAGACCTGATTGATATTAAGACCAGACACAAGAAGGGTGAGCAAGTGTTGAGTGCCAGTTTGGATCGTATGTTGACAAACATAGAGTATCTTCCTTCACTTTATATGGCAATCATTAATAAATATGTATTGTCTATTGATTATAAGCCATATAATGAAGAAAAGAGGACTGTGGTTATCCACCCTCATTTCCTAAAGGAATTCAATGGCAGATGGTTCTTGTTTGGTCATGCAGAGGGGCAGGAGCCAGAACTTGGGTATAACATTGCCCTTGACAGAATATGTGCAAAACCGCGAGAACTGTATAATGTAGGGTATCTACCCGCTCCAAAAGGATTTTATGCAGGGTTCTTCAAGAATATTGTTGGCGTAAGCCATATTAAAGATAAGGATGGACAACCTTATAAAGTTGAAGAGATTCATATTCGTGCGCATACTTACTATATATATAAGTTGATGGAAACTAAGAAAATCCATCCCTCTCAGAAAGTATCAATTCCATTCGATGAACACGAAGACGGAACATACGGAGAGTTTATCGTTAATGTGGAATTGAACAATGAGTTTGTTGGTCGTGTCCTACAGATGGGAGCTGGCCTTGAGGTCGTTGCTCCTGACGAAATAAGACAAGTGTTTAAGATGCGCATAGATGAACTCGCAAGACGATATGATTGATGTCGCACTGTCTTATGTCTGGAAATCAAGAAATGGTTCCAAACAAAAGACACCAATAAAAAGATAAAAACACTTGCCTGAATACAAAAAAGTGCTTACCTTTGCAGCAAACAAACTCTCGTTAATGGGAGTTTACGTGAGAAAACATAGTATAAACTAATAAATGAACGACAATGAGAATACCCGAACTGATTGAAAAGAACAAGAAGTATTATGCCATACATTCGGAGATGGCACTTCTTAACGCACAGGCTGTACTTGACCATATTCAGAAATTGGCAGGTATTGAGGCATACGCATATCCAGAAAAGAAAAAGAAGCCATCTGATGAAGATTTGTGGGTACACCCTGTCATGATTTTCCTAAATGAAGCTAATACTTCTGTGGTAAAGGCTGAAAAGGTGCAGTATGTCATTGAACGTCTGTGCTCATATTTTCCGTTCATTAATATTATGGCTCAGTTTCAGAGGGAGTACGACAATGAGCACAATGAAACTAATAGGTTGGAGGTTAATGCCAACGACGTGTACAATGTGCTTAACAGAATATTCCGAGTATTGAAAAAATACAGGGATTATAGTGCACATTATAAATTTGAGGATAATTGTTTTATTGATGGTTGTGATTTCCTAAGATATAGTGAACAGCCTCTCGCTTCAATGGTAAGAAAATACTATGATGTAGCCCTGCGAAATATCAAGGAGAAGTATAACTACAAGACAGAAGAACTTGCCTTTATCCAAAACAAACGGTATAAGATAATCAAAGGCATGGACGGAAGAAAAAAGACTGTTGACAACCCAAACTTTTTTCTGACTCTTACGTCTAAAAATGGAGATACCACAAATAAATGGCATCTTTCAGGTGTAGGTGTCGCTTTGCTTATTAGTCTGTTTCTCGACAAACAGTATGTCAACCTGTTTTGGACAAGACTACCCATATTCTCTGATAACAGGCTTAAGGAAGAGGAACGACGCGTAATAATTCGTTCGATGGGAATTAATAGCGTAAAGTTGCCTAAGGACCGTATCCATGTGGATAAGGATGATATGTCGGTTGCGATGGACATGCTTAATGAACTCAAGCGGTGTCCCGGTGAACTATTTGATGTATTGCCAGCTGAGAAACAAGCACACTTCAGAATCATTTCTTCTGACCATAACGAGGTGCTTATGAAAAGAAGCACAGACCGATTTACCTCAATGCTTTTGCAATACATTGATTACGGGAAGAAGTTTAAGCGTATTCGTTTTCATGTCAACATGGGAAAGCTGCGCTATCTGTTAAATGCGGAAAAGAATTGTATTGATGGTAATATACGTACAAGAGTAATAGAACATCCTCTTAATGGTTACGGGCGAATTGACGAGATTGAAGAGCTGCGTAAGAATGAGGATATGACTTATGCAGACACTGGCATAAGAATACAGGACTTCGAGAGTATGACGCGCGATGACAGTGACAATGCCAACTATCC
>JBJEAY010000280.1:0-13284 GCA_051869575.1 Prevotella sp.
ATGAGCACAGTTCTCGATGATGCACTCGGCACGCTGCATAGGACTCTTGCCACGAAGGTCGGCAACGCCCTGCTCAGTGACGATGACATTGACATCATGCTCGGTGTGGTCGTGATGACTTACCATAGGCACGATAGAGCTGATGGCACCGTTCTTAGCCACTGAAGGACAGGTGAAGATGCTGATGTAGGCATTGCGCTCGAAGTCGCCCGAACCACCGATACCGTTCATCATCTTTGTACCAGTGATATGTGTGGAGTTGGCATTGCCATAGATGTCGCACTCAAGAGCGGTGTTGATGGCGATGACACCAAGACGGCGAATCAGCTCGGGAGAGTTGGAAATCTCGCTCTGACGCAGTGTGAGGTGATCCTTGAAGTAGTTGATGTTCTCATACACCTTCATAAGGCTCGGATTGGTGACTGTGAGCGAGCAGGCAGAAGCCACTTTCACACGTCCGTTGAGCATCATATCCACAACGGCATCCTGAAGCACCTCGGTGAAGATGTTGAAGTCGGGAATATTCTTGTCCATACTCAATGCGGCAAGGATAGCATTGGCAGTAGTACCTACTCCACTCTGCAATGGCAGGAAGGTGGAAGGAATAATACCGCGCTTCATGTCGGCAGCGAGGAACTCAGCCACGTTGTTACCAATCTGTGTGGTGACAGGGTCGAGATCCTTGAAGGCACGAGCCTCATCAGGGATGTTGCACTCCACAACACCTACAATCTTCTTGGCGTCGATTTCGACGTATGGTGTACCGATACGGTCATCTACCTTAGTGATAGGAATAGCCTGACGATAGGGAGGATCCTGCAGTTCATAAACGTCGTGCAGATACTTGGCGTCGGGGCTATGGAAATGGTTGTGCTCGAGAATCACGTGCTTGGCAAGACGAGCAGCAGTAGGACTGATACCACCGGCGGAGGTAAGATAGGCCTTGCATGTGGTCTCACCCTCTTCGAGGTCGCACACCTCAAGGATAGCCCAGTCAACCTGTCCCATGAATCCGTATCTCAACTCCTGAGCCATCTGTGAGAGGTGAATGTCGTTGTAGGCAATCTCACCCATGTTCACATGCTTGCGGAAATCAGAGTTGGTAGTGTAGGGAGCACGATAGCGTATAGCCTGTGCGTTGGCGAGGTCACCGTCGGTGCTCTGTCCGGTAGATGCACCAGTGAAGATGCCTACCTGAAATTCGCGACCAGCCTCATGCTCAGCGAGAGCAATCTTGGCGAGTTCCTTGGTGACAGCCTTAGCTGCACCAGATGGAGTGAATCCGCTAAGTGCGATGTTCTCTCCGTTTTTGATAAGCGCTGCGGCTTCGGCAGCAGTCATACGTTTGTAAGCCATTCTTATTCTTTTTATTTATTTAAATGGATATTTATATTTAATGGTGCAAAATTACTCAATTTTAAGCACTTGACAAAATTATTTCATGCTTTTTCTATTATTTGGGGTTAAATTTGAGCTATTTCAACTGTTCTTGCGAGTTTGTCACTCATATTTCCCGTGATTGTCCATCCCAAAGCCTCCAACTTTCGGGTTGAGAAGAGTGAGCGTGTGACACGGTTATACCCCTTGCTCTCAGAGTCAGAAGGTAGTTGGATGACCACCTTGCGTCCCGCTGCCGAGGCTATCATCTCAGCAAGTTGGCGGATGGTGATATTGGAATGTGGGTCGGCAATGTTGTATGCTTCGCCTGACTCACCTTTTAATAATATGTAAAGGAGTGCACGCACGCAGTCAACTACATAACACCACGAGCGAAACTGACTGCCGTCGCTCTTCATCACGATATCCTCGCCTCTTAGTACGTTTCGGATAAACTGCGCATAAACACGATTGTCGGATGGAGTGAAGTGAGGCCCATAGGTGTGACATGGACGAGCTATCACTACATCTGCCCCATATTGCTCCTTATATGCCGCACAAAGAGTTTCGGCAGTGCGTTTTGATGAGGGATAGCATGAGCGAGGCAATGCAGGGTTGACATAACCGCTGTCTGTCTCGCTAAAGGCAGGACCATCAGGTGTTTCCTCGGTGGCTCCTCCTTCTCCATACACCTCTCCTGTAGAGACATACAGGAAACGACGCATGCCATGCGACATACCATATTCAATGAGATTGGCAGTGCCGTAGATATTGGATTTTATCACATCCACTGGAGTAGAGGCAAAGGCTGCTGGCGAGGCATCGCTGGCGGCATGGATGATATAATGGAAGGGGATGGAGGATTCATTCGACAAAGGTCGAGAGACATCATATTTGAAGAAATGAAAACGAGGATTGCCTATATATTCCGCAAAACGCGTCTTAGCACGCTCCTCATTTCTGCCCGCGGCATACACGTTGACATCTCCACGAGACATCAGCACTTCCACCAGGCAACCGCCTATAAGACCAGTCGCTCCTGTAACGAGCACATTGCATCCCTGAAGTTTATCCCACGGCAATGCCTCGTTTGCCGCTAATTTTATATCTTCCCAATAATCTCTCATTCCTAATTGACTTTATTGTTTGCTGGCTATGCTGTAGGGTCTTACCTCGTGTAAGACCGAATCAATGCGGTGTGCGGTCTTACACGAGGTAAGACCCTACAGCGGACGTTATCGTGCTGCCATTGGCTTTCCCTTCGGACGCCATTCTTCACACTTCATTTAAAAACACTCCTCATTTAATCCACGCCTCCTTCTCCACATGCATCAGAGCCTTGAGAATCTCAAGGTCCTCGATAGTAGTCACCTTGATATTCTTTTCCGAACCAGGAACGATGTGCATCTCCCTGCCACCTAACTCAGCCATAAGCGTACACGAGGCAACTGAGTTGGTGATACCACGCTTGGCAGCCTCCTCGTGAGCGGCAATGAGGTTGCGCAGGCGGAAAGTCTGTGGAGTCTGCGTGCGGATGAGTTTGTCGCGGGGGATGCTTGTATTTGTGGAAAAACCGTCATCACTCTCAAGGATTGCCTCGCGGCACTTGATACCCGTGATGGCATAGCCGTATTTCTTGCATATAGCAATATTGGAGGATATGATGTCCTGCGACAACAACGGACGCACGGCATCGTGTACAAGAACGAGGTCTTCGTCCTCAATACCGGCATCCTTGAGTCCATAAATACCATTATGTATGGACTCCTGTCCATTGCTGCCGCCAGGGAATATCCAGCGTAGCTTTGTCACCATAAACTGGTTGGCATACGACTGCAACACCGTCTGCCATCCGTCGAGACATACCACGGCAATGCCGTCGATGTCGGGATGCTTCTGAAAAGCCAACATCGTATGTATAATTATCGGACAGTTATCTACGTGCATAAACTGCTTGGGAATATCCTGCCCCATCCTATTGCCGGACCCTCCAGCTATAATCAATGCGTAGTTCATAATATCCTAAGTCCTAATTCTTTAATATTTTAATTTTTTAATTCTTTAATATTTTAATTTTTTAATTTCTTAACCGCTTCCTCCCTCGTCTCCTTGCGGTCGAGATTGACGTATGCCCTATGATGCTTTTCCACCCTCTGCTCCACGGGGGGAAACTGCATATAGTCGCCAAAGAAATGGCGCAGATACTTGTCGTATTCCTGCGGCAGGGGCACTTCGATGTCCTCAAAGGGGAACATCTTTCCCTCGCCAAGCCATTCCTTGGGGAATATCTCCTTATAGCCGTAAGAGCCAGTATATACCTGCACGTTGCGGGCCTTGTCATAGTCGTAGCGATGACTTATCTCTTCCATCTGAGCCAAGAGATGACGGCGCACCTTGGAGCGACAGAAGAAGGCTATCGTCTTGATGACAAAGCGGCCCCACTCCTTGGTATCTGTGAGCAAATGTATATATTCGCCAAATGAGTTATGAGTGGAAACGGCATTCAACCGATTGATGATCTTGGTGTATTTAGCCTTCAGCATCTTTGCTTTCTCCACATCATCATCCGTAGCGTCAAGCGGAAATATATCCACGTATAAGCCAATGACGCACGGTCTTTCCCTCTCCTCAATTAGAGTAGTGGTTCTGTCCGAGAGCTTGGAAAAGAACAGAGGATAAGTAGGGTCGGTATATGGAGAGATGATCTCATACTTACCAAAATCTTCCACCTTGGCAATCTCAAGAAGGCGGTCATAGTCGGGACGCGGCATGATGACATCAATGTCGTCGTCCCATGGGATGATGCCATGATGGCGCACAGCACCTATTGCCGTACCCGCACAGCAATAATATCTCAAGCCATGCCTGTCGCATATCTGCATGAAAGCCTTGAGTATGTCGAGAATAGTGGCATTCCACCTATCCTTCACTTTTTTTATGTCCATATAGAGAATTATTGTCTTATTTAGCCGACAAAGTTAGTGTTTTTTTTGTTTTCCACAAAATATTATCCACCTTTTTTTCACAATATCAGAATAATATATTAATTTTGCAGCCAAAAAGTAGGCAACAGATGGACAACCTGAAAGAAAAGACAGCCAAAGGACTGCTTTGGGGAGCACTCAACAGCGGGACAATGCAAGTGCTCAACCTTGTGTTCGGCATTTTCCTCGCACGTATGCTCTCACCCCACGACTATGGTATTGTGGGCGTGCTCGCCATATTCAGTCTTATAGCCGGCAATCTTCAGAGCAGCGGATTCACCCAGGGACTCACCAACATCAAGCAGCCCACGGCAAACGACTACAACGCCGTGTTTTGGTTTAATATATCGGTGAGCGTCGTATGCTATATCATACTGTTTTTCTGCGCTCCGTTGATAGCGTGGTTTTTCCATTCCGACGAACTCATTCCTCTATCAAGATTTGTATTCCTCGGTTTTCTTATTTCCTCATTCGGAATCACGCGCAATGCCATCATGTTCAAGAAGATAATGGCACGGGAGAGGGCTATCACAGGGTTTATTTCTCTACTGCTGTCGGGCGCCTGCGGAATTGTGTTGGCATACAACGGCATGGCATACTGGAGTTTGGCATGGCAGTCGGTGCTGTTCATACTGATACAGAACATCTGCAGATATTATTACACCCACAAGATATGGCGTCCGTCGCTGCATATCGATATGTCGCCGGTGAGGCGGATGTTCCCCTTCAGTGTTAAGATTCTCGTCACCACCATCATCAACACCATCAACAATAATGTGCTGACATTTATCTTCGGCAATCTCTTCCCGATGAAGACGGTGGGCAACTTCTCGCAGGCTATGAAATGGGACACGATGGCATATACCACCATCTCGGGAACAATAGAACAGGTGGCGCAACCCATATTGGTGGAGATTGCCGACGACAAAGACCGCGAGTTGCGCGTGTTCCGCAAGATGATGCGCTTCACGGCATTTCTTGTCTTCCCATGTCTCTTCGGACTTTCGCTTGTGGCTGAGGAGTTTATCCTCGTCACCATCTCCGCCAAATGGATAGACAGTGTGCCGTTGCTCCAGATACTCTGTATCGGCGGAGCCTTCATGCCTTTCTATACTATGTATCAGCATCTTGTGATTTCCGCAGGTCGCTCAGATATATACATGTGGTGTAACATCGGGCAGATTATCCTTCAGATAGCCATCATCATTGCATTTCATTCCTTCGGTATTGTGACGATGGTGATAGCCTATACCGCCTTCACTATCGCATGGCTTGGCGTATGGCATATCTTTGCCAAGCGTCTTATTGGGATAAGGTATCGGGACTTGTTCAAGGATATTGCCCCGTTTATGCTTGCCTCAGCAGGAGTGATGGTTGTCACTCATTATCTCACGACATTATTGTCCAATAACATCATTCCTTATATAGCCTCGCCTTATATTCTTCTCCCCCTGAGGATAGTTATTGCGGGGATATTATATTACGGTGTGATGAAGCTGGCGAGAGTGAAGATTATGGATGAATGTTTTAGCTATATCAAGCGCAAGTAATTCTTTCATTAGAGTTACCAAAATGTCGTTTTCAGCCTCTATGAACTCCAAATGCCCTGGCATTCCTTGATTATGTATGATGAAAATTCATGCACATTTCTATTATATATAGTTAATAATTAAGAAAAAGTGTAATTCCATAGTGCATATTTAATGGAAAAAGTGTAATTTTGCAGTCGTAAATTCTTGGAAAAAGTGTAATTTTATAAGTCTCAAAACTTGGGAAAAGTGTAATTTGGTTATGCTATACAGAAAGATAAGTACTGATATTGAGGCACATCTGCGCTCTGGCAGTGACAAGATTATGGTCATTGAAGGAGCCAGGCAGATCGGTAAGTCATATATAATACGTGAAGTTGGAAAACGACTTTACAAAAACTTCGTCGAGGTAAACTTCGCCAAGGATGACGAGACGGAAGGCCTGTTCCGCGACATACGTGGACTGGGCGAGTTCTATATTACCCTTAGCATGGTGGCTGGCGGGAAGTTGGGCGATAAGTCAGACACACTCGTCTTCCTCGATGAGATACAGCATTATCCCCAATACCTCACTATGTTGAAATTCCTGCGCGAGGAAGGCAAGTTCACCTATATAGCCAGTGGAAGCATGCTCGGCATTGCCCTTAGAAATACGGTTTCTATACCTATTGGCAGCATTATCCGCAAGCAGATGTATCAGCTTGATTTTGAAGAATGGCTGATAGCTGAAGGCTGGGGCAAGGAGGCACTCGACCATGTGCGTGATTGCTACAAGCGACGTGTTTCTCTCTCTGAGGCACAACATGCCAACTTGTTGGGAGAGTTCAAGAAGTATCTGCTTGTGGGAGGCATGCCGGATGCTGTCAACACCTATATGGATACTCACAACATCGTCAGGGTTCGTGAGGTTCAGGATGCCATACGCAATCTCTACAAGGAAGATGCCTCCAAATATGAGAAAGAGTCAGGCAAGAAACTCCTTGTGCGTCGCATCTACGACATGATTGTATCGCAGATGGAAAACAAGAAGAAGCGTATTGTGGCAAAAGACATCCGCGACAAGAAGGGCGACCGATTCGAATGGTTTGCCGAGGAGTTTGAATACCTCATATCTTCGGGTATAGCGCTCGATGTGCACGCTATCTCTAATCCGAAATATCCTCTTTCAGAGTCTGTTCACAAGAATCTTCTGAAACTGTATCTGAATGATGTGGGAATGCTCACGGGACGGTTGTATGATTACAATATCGCTCCTGTGATAAAAGATGAACGTAGCATCAATCTCGGCTCGGTTTATGAGAGTGTCGTTGCTCAGGAATTGAAGGCGCACGGGCACGATCTCTTCTATTACGACAATGCAAAGAAGGGTGAGGTTGACTATCTTGTCAACAATGTTTCGGGAATGACAGTATTGCCTATCGAGGTGAAATCAGGCAAAGACTTCACTTCGCACAAGGCTCTTGACCGATTCCTGGCTGACGAGGAGTACAACATCCCGTCGGGCATAGTGCTTGATAATGAGCGTGAAGTATATACAAAGAATAAGGTCACATATATGCCCGTGTATTTTGTGATGTGTATAGAGCGAGCAGAAATCCCCGAAGGTGAATATTTATTCTGATACCTCGTGTAAGACCGCATCCCACGATTATTTCTTTTCGAGGCAATTTGCCATACTCTGTATAGGCGAAGCCTTCATGCCTTTGATTATGGATGAATGTATCAGCTATGTTAAGCGCAAGCGATAGCGGTGTTTATTCCGGATATGACTACTGGTATCTTATAGCAACTGAACAGCTATTCTTATGATAAGTGAACAACTATTCTTGTGGTGCATGGATAACTGTCGTTTTGATAGTCTGCTAACTATCAAATGATCTTCTGCTAACTAGCAAAAGATCTTCTAAGAGCTAACAAATGACCTTCTAAGCCCTGACGAATAACCTTTCAAGTGCTTTTTAATAATAGCAGGAAAGCAACCCCAAACGTTAAACTCTAACAAATAATATTAAATTTCTAAGCATTTTAATGCTTATATGAGAGATAATTTGTAATTTTGCAGCGCAGATAATAAGCATGTCCTGAAAATCATGTTTGCTAAAAAACCACCTGCATAAAGATATGCCATCATAAATAACAACAGATATGAACATAGAAGTAACAAATATCAACCACAAGAACGTTATAGAGTGCAATTCGCTTCAGGATCACATTCGTGTAAGACGTTCAGGTACTGCAAAAGTGGTATGGAGGGAGTTGAATACAGAAGTGAAGCCTTCTAAGATTATTCTTGGAGGGGTGTCAGAATTATCCAAATAAAAGGGAATGGGCGCATTTACAAAGACTTTTACCCCGACTGCTGATTGTATAGTAACTGAAAGTTATATATATTCTCCTGTTGAGTTGCATACATCAAAAGATGTAAAACAATGGCTATGGCTTGCGAGAGTGACGAGTACGACGCCATCTTTGGTATGGACATCATTTCTTTAGGAGATTTTGCTATAACAAACCAGAATGGTCAAACCACATTCTCGTTCAGAGTTCCGTCCAGTCAAACAATAGAATTTAAATAAAAATAATAGCATTGTATGATAGCAAAGCCAACTATACACGAGACCAGATGTAACTCCCTTAGACTTAATAATTTAGGGGGGGGCAATTATTTTGCCGTAACTTATTCATCCACTTATAGATACAGAGCCTTCCGCAGGTGTCAGACAAGGGCACCGGCGGAAGGCTCTTTGCGTGTGTACATATATTAATCAACAAAACAATAAAAACAAAAACAAACAATGAAACAGAATTTTACACATTATTTTAAATCCATAATCCTGGCAATCGCATTCCTGTTGTCAGGAACGATGCCGACATTCGGTCAAGAATTATATATTTATGACGAAGATGGTGAGTTTATTTGCAATAATAATACTAACAAGGTTACAAACTCCTGATGGCAAGGGGGCGCAGGTGGACCTCGTGTTGGAAAGCAAATCGGCGGCTACGGATTATTTGTGCGAGATGAAATTCTCTGCCGGCAAATATCTTATCAGTGCTAACGAGGCTGACAATATGCTCCATAAGATTGACGCGTTTGCCAATTCAAAGATGCACAACAAGTCGCGCTCAATACAATTGGTTATGGTGGCAGCAAACGGATTGGCACAAGGCTATCACGCCAGCATTGTGAACAACGTGATTACAATGGACGACCTGTTCTAATATACATCCTCGTAATTGCGCTGCATACTTGCCAATGAGAAATTGTCCATTGCATAAGACATTGCCTTGATGCCCAGTGCTTCGCGCGACATCGAAGGCAATAACACGTTGAGGATATGAAGATAATGCTCTACGTTGTTGTTATCTACTTTTAGGGGCCAGTATTCCGGCAGTGTCTCTCCTAATCCGGGGCAGTTATTGATGATGTTGGGCAGTCCTGCCATTGATGCCTCTATCGCCACTATGCTCAGTCCCTCAAACTCAGAAGGCATGAACATATAATCAAAAGATGAGAGATAGGATGAAAGTCCGAACAACGGGGGATTGATGCTCACGTTCATCTGTCCGGCTAATCGGCTATGGATGAGTTCTGACAATGAGCCGTCACCGAAGATATGGAAATGATACCTTTCGTCATCCTTCATTCCCTGCAACACCTCAACGAGGGTGGATATTCCCTTCTGACGTTCAAAGCGTCCGGCAAAGATAACGTTTATCTTTCCCTCTACAAGATGTTGATAAGGCTTGGTTTCTGTCTTCCCCACCCCATTATATATAATAGGTGTATTCTCGCCAAAGCGATTAAGATACGACTGCCTCACCGACTGGGATATGGCGATGTTGCTCTTATGCGATATAAAGAAACGCTCGCATATATTACCGATGAATGATTGACCCGTCCAAAGCACATTGTTGTGGATAGTCCTCACCACCTTGCATCGGCGTGCAATGAAAGGAAACACCTTCATCGCAAGCACGACAGACATATCGGGGGATTCGGTATGACAGTGTACCACATCAGGATGCCATCTTAACCATATATACAAGAAACGCAACGGAAAGAACAATGCCGCCACCCGTTCGAACAGAAAATGAAAACGGATGTCGGGCATCCATGCCCTATGGCATTGGATACCCGCATCCGTCAGTTCTTTTATAAAATCATTAGTGAAATGCGATTTACCTCGCATCAACTCCACTATATGATATTCCATATCTGCATTATTCGACTTGGCAATACTGGCTGCAACGCGCTCAGCACCGCCAAGGTCGAAATGTGCTATGATGTGGAATACTCTCATATTACTCTACTCCTGCGGCAGCATGAGAATCTCTGCTCTGTTGCCTGCCTTAAGAATCTCGCCCATGGTAGCGGCAATAGTCTCGGGAGTCTGTGCATCCACTACAGTGTCGTAGTTGGTGTCCATGTCGATACCGTAGTTGGTGTAGAGGTTGAGTATCTGCAGCCAGTAGTTGTTAGTCTTTCTCTTGTCGGAGATATTCTTGTGCATATACTCCTTCACCTTCTGCAACTTGTCGGCATCCACGGTCTTGGCCATACCATTGATTTCCTTGTGCATGATGTCGAACACCTGACCAGCCATCTCGGGCTTGAGCGGACAATAGGCAAGGATACGTGTTATGTTCTCGAAGTCGTTCTTTGATGTCTGACCAACAGCACCACAACTATATGCAGCACTGGCATCCTCGCGAATGGCCTTCAGATAGATCATGCTCAGAATCTGTCCGGCGATTGAAGTACGGATGGAGTTCTCCTGAGAATACGGAATCTTGTCGGTGTACCACACTACGATTGAGTTGGCCTGTGGAGTTTCCATCTTACGCTTGAAGTGGTTGATGGCCTCACCCTTGAAGTTGGTGACGATATTCTTACCCTTAACAACCTTCTTCTGAGAAGGCAGCGATGCTATATACTGCTCGACGAGCGGACGGATGGTTGCCTCGTCGAAGTTGCCCACGATAGTGAATGTGAAGGCAGCGGCATTGGCGGTCTGCTCCTTGGCAATCTGCAGTATGCGGTCGTAGTTGATATCCTTGAGGTCAGCAAGTTTCAGATCCCTGTCATAGGGATTGTGAGCCGTAATAGTAGCTGTTACCGAGTCGTTGAAAGCAGCATCAGGAGATACCTCGCGGTTGCGAAGCTCTGTCTCAAAACTGCTCATAAGGCTGGCAAACGACTTCTCGTCTTTCTTGATATTGGTGAAGTAGAGATGAACGAGCTGGAACATAGTCTCCACATCGTTAGGAGTGGAAGAGCCGCTTACGTTCACACGAGTTCTTGACACGTCGAGCGAGGCATTGGCAATCTTTCCGGCGAGTGCCTTCTGCAACTCGGTGTTCGAGAAGTTTCCGAGTCCAGATGCATTCATGGCATTTCCGAACACCTTAAAGTTGGTGTAGTCTTCCTTGCCATAGAGTGATGCACCTCCGAATCCCTCACCGCTCAGCAGTACTTGGTCTTGCTTGAGGTCGGTCTTCTTCAGTATCACCTTTGCACCATTTGAGAGCTGCAATTCGGTGAATCCGAGCTGCTCGTTCTTGGTTTCCTTCTTGATTGATCCCTTCTTGGGGAGCGTAGTCATGATAGGCTCGTCCTTCACGTTGTCCACGTATGCCTCAAGCTTCTCAGCCCTAACGTCTCTGACTGCCTTAAGCAGACTCTCCTTAGTAGGATAAACCTTACCTTCCTTCTCATTGTTGAAGTTGACAATCACTACGTTAGAGTCATTATTCTGTGCCAACTGACCGAGCAATTGGTTGATGGCTTCAACAGGGATATTGGGCACCACCTGCTTCATCACCTGATAGTAGTCATCCAAAGAAGGGATAGGCTCGTTATCGAGGAAATTTTTCTTATATTCCTCTACAAACTGAGCGTTATATCTCTTGTCCTTGTTGCTATAAATCTTGTCGAGTTTGCTAATGTAGTCCTGCACATATCGCTTATACTCGGTGGGAGTGATACCAAACTTTGCAGCACGAAGCACCTCGCGATATACAGCGGCAAGCGACTCCTCAATAGTCTTTCCCTCCTTGGGCACTGCCACTACGCCAATGGCATCCTTTGTCTTGGCGAAAATGAAGTTGCCGTATTCCATCTGACCACTCACATAGGGACAAGCGGGATCCTGCTGCAACTCTGCAAGGCGTGTGTTAACCGTACCGATAGCTGCATTCTTAACATAGTCGATGATGAGATACTGCATATTGCTCTTTAAGGCATCGGGGATGGGGTCGCACTTGATAAACATCTCCACGAAGTTCACCGTCTGCTCCTTGTCCTTGTCAACAACCACGATAGGTTCGGCATTGTCGGGCACTGCCTCAGCCACAACTGGTGCAGGATTCTCAGGCATCTTGATAGAGCCGAACATCTCCTTTATCTTCTGCTCAACATAGTTAACATCGATGTCACCCACGATGATGAGTCCCTGATTGTCGGGGCGATACCACTTCTCGTAGTAGTTGCGCAGTTCCTGATATTTGAAATTGTCAATAACCGACATCAAACCGATGGGATATCTCACGCCATACTTGCTGCCAGGATAAATAGCGGGCAGATTGCGCTCGAACATACGCGACGACGCACTTGTTCTCATGCGCCACTCCTCATGGATGACACCACGCTCCTTGTCAATTTCCTCGTGAGCAAGAGTCAATCCGTCAGCCCAATCGTGGAGGATAAGCAGACAGGAGTCAACCACGTTCTTGTCGTTTGACGGCACATTACTTATATTATATACAGTCTCGGCGATACTTGTATAAGCGTTGAGGTCGGTACCAAACTTGATACCCTTCGACTCACACCATCTGAGAATACCGTCGCCAGGGAAATGCTCGGTTCCGTTGAAGCACATGTGCTCAAGGAAGTGGGCAAGACCACGCTGCGACTCCTCTTCCTGAATAGAGCCCACCTTTTGTGCGATGTAGAACTCCGCACGGTTTTCGGGCCATGCATTGTGACGGATGTAATAGGTCAGACCATTGTCCAACTTACCGATTTTCACGTCCTTATCCACGGGGATAGGAGGCATCTGTTGTGCCATAGCGATTACTGCAAACAGCAGTAACACTAACACTGATAAGATTTTTTTTGTTTTCATCTTTATTTAATTTATTAATAAACTCTATCTATAAGACGCAATATACGGCTAAAAAGCTACGCGAAAGAACTATTTTTATCAATTTTTAATTCTTAATTCTTCATTATAATAGTCAGTCCGTCGCGCAGGGGCAGGACAACCTTCTCCACCCTGTCGTCCTTAGCTACATAATCATTAAAGGCACGGATGCCTTGCGTCTGATGGTCGTTGTCGTATTCAGGGTCCACCACATGTCCGTCCCAAAGGGTGTTGTCGGCGAGGATGAAT
>JBJEAY010000281.1:0-2429 GCA_051869575.1 Prevotella sp.
AGGAAAAAAGACAAAAAGCTTTCATTATTCCAATAAAATTGATTACTTTTGCAGCGAAATTTGATAAATTAATGTGATTTATGGATTATATTAAGACAGAAATTGACGGTGTTTGGATTATCCAGCCGAAGGTGTTCAACGATGCCCGTGGATATTTCTTTGAGGCATGGAAGAAGGAAGAGTTTGAGCAGCATGTCGGACGTGTTGACTTCATACAAGACAATGAGTCGAAGTCATCCTATGGAGTGCTTCGAGGCCTGCATTATCAGAAGGGCGACTTCTCGCAAGCCAAACTTGTGAGAGTGATAAAGGGACGCGTGGTTGATGTGGCTGTCGATATAAGGCGCAATAGTCCTACGTTCGGCAAGCATGTGATGGTGGAACTGAGCGACGAGAACAAGCGCCAGTTCTTTATCCCGCGTGGTTTTGCCCATGGATTTCTCGTGCTCAGCGATGAAGCCGTTTTCACATATAAGGTCGACAATCCCTATGCGCCGCAATCTGAGGCAAGTATTCGATTCGACGATCCCGACCTTGCCATCCAGTGGCCTATCGACGCCAAGGACGTGCTGACGAGTGCCAAGGATTTGGATGCCCTTTCGTTGAAGGATGCCGAATTATTTTAGTCTTAACATTAAATTTGAAATTGTATGAATATAGCAATTGTAGGAACCGGATATGTCGGACTTGTTTCCGGCACTTGCTTTGCCGACACTGGAGCAAATGTTACCTGCATTGACGTTGACGAAAAGAAGATTGAACGTCTGAATAATGGTGAAATACCCATTTACGAACCGGGACTTGACGAACTGGTTGTAAAGAATGTCAAGGCAGGACGACTGAAGTTCTCGTCCGACTTGGCTTCTGTGCTTAATGATCAGGAGATAGTGTTCTCTGCCGTGGGAACGCCTCCCGATGAAGACGGAAGTGCCGATTTGAAGTATGTGCTTCAGGTGGCAAAGACTATTGGCGAGAATCTCAACCGCTATCTTGTTGTCGTGACCAAGAGTACTGTGCCCGTTGGTACAGCACGCAAAGTGCGCGAGACAATCCAAGCTGAGCTCGACAAGCGAGGCGTTGACATTTCATTCGACGTGGCAAGTAATCCCGAATTCCTCAAGGAAGGCAATGCCATAAAGGATTTCATGTCTCCCGACCGAGTGGTAGTGGGAGTTGAAAGCGAAAAGGCCAAGAAAACGCTGACAAAGCTCTACAAACCTTTTCTCATCAACAATTTCCGTGTTATCTTCATGGATATTCCCTCGGCTGAGATGACAAAATATGCAGCCAACTCGATGCTTGCCACACGTATTTCATTTATGAACGACATTGCCAACCTATGCGAACTTGTAGGTGCCGACGTGAATATGGTGCGCCAGGGAATCGGTGCCGACACTCGTATCGGGCGCAAGTTCCTTTATGCCGGTTGCGGATATGGCGGCTCTTGCTTCCCCAAGGATGTCAAGGCTCTTATCAAGACTGCCGACAAGGCTGGTTATTCGATGGAAGTGCTGAAGGCAGTGGAGCGGGTGAACGAGCGACAGAAGCATGTTTTGTTTAATAAATTAGTAAAGGCTTATGGCGGAGAAGAGGCACTCAAGGGCAAGACAATAGCTCTTTGGGGATTGTCATTCAAGCCCGAGACCGACGACATGCGCGAGAGCACTGCCCTCGTGATTATCGACAGTCTGCTGAAAGCCGGTTGCAACATCCGCGCCTACGATCCCGTGGCTATGGACGAGTGCAAACGACGTCTGCCCGACGCCCCAATCACATATTGCCGCGACATGTATGACGCAGTGCTCGAGGCCGACGCAATGCTGCTTCTCACCGAGTGGAAGGAATTTCGTCTGCCCACATGGGCTGTCATACGCAAGGAGATGATAAGACCATTGGTTATCGACGGACGTAATATATTTGATATAGAGGAACTTGAAGAAAATGGATTCGAGTATCACTGCATAGGCAAGTGACAATATATCAATCGATTTTTCTGCAAAAATTTTTATTGATGAAGATTCGACCTATAATAATTATCACACTATTATTGGGAGTCCTCGGCAGCTGTCGTCAGAAAGACGAGAAAACTGCGACACAGGTCGAGGACTCTAATGCCAAAGCGGCACTTCAGGGCGTGTGGATTGACAGCGACACCCAGGAAGTGAACTTCCGTGCCAAAGGCGATACCATATTCTATCCCGACTCGATTTCGCAACCGGCATACTTCAAGATTGTCGGTGATACTATCATTATTGGAGAGAATAGGCAAAAATATGCGATTGTAAAACATTCGGATAATGTCTTTTGGTTTAAAAATTCCAACGACGACATAGTGAAACTTCAGAAAAGTGACAATCCCGACGACATAAGATTGTTCTCGAGTCAAAAACCGAAAGTACTCACATACACAGAGGTAGTGAAGAGATCGG
>JBJEAY010000282.1:0-2429 GCA_051869575.1 Prevotella sp.
AACTTTTCGCCATTAAATATTGAACATGGTTCCAAATTAGGATGTTCTGAATAATATTGCACAAGTATATCCAATTCCCTCTCGTAGTCATTAACCGCTATTTTCTTCCAATCCAGTCCGTAGGCAAGATTTGCAGACACCCTAAACCCTTTTTCATGAGCATAAATAATGCCTTGTGACAACATCGGAAGCGTTTCAAGGGAAATCGTCATTTTAATATTTTGTTCGGGCCATAATCTTAAAAATAAAGCAATAGTAGTCTCATCAATGACGCACCCTCTATTTATTTTGTTCATTTCAGGAGTGCCATCCAAACTTAAGGCACAAGCAATCTTTTTGTGGTTTTCTTCAAACCATAACATATTACTCTCATTGAATTGAGTCCCATTTGTAGTCAAGAAGAATTTCGTGTCAAGTTCCGGATATGTGTTCCAAAACCATTCACATATATCTTTTATTAATGAGAAATTAAGTAACGGCTCACCGCCATGAAACTCTATCAACTTCAAATCTTTCAAAGAGACTTCCCTTTCGATAATGCCCTTTGCAGTTTCAAAAGACATTTCATGACAGTTTTTGTTAATTTCATAACAATACGTGCATTTAAGATTGCATCGATTAGTTACAACTAAAAGGATTGTCCGTTTCATAATTAAGATTTTTATTTAGCGACCTGACATTCAGCCAGGTCGCAAATAATTACCCATGCCTTAACCAAACATTGCACCTTTGCAACTTGAGCAATCAGGGTCTCCTATTGCATATTCACATTTTGAACCACTGCAACTATTCATTGTGACTGGAGCGGTGGCAAGCAACGCCTCGGCATTGCCGAATTTTGCCTGCAACAGGAATAACATTTCTGACATTGTCATAAGCTAAAAAATATTTAGTTAGTGCCTACTCTTTAAAGGATTTTCGGCTTTCTCCTATTAAATTACATTGTATTCTGCCATAACAGCCAATTTACATGGTTATCAACCTATACCCATATTAAAAGTCAGTCTTTTTTCTTTATAAACTCGACGCTTACATATCCGTCCTGCCCATTATATAAAATATGTGCAAAGCCATCATTAAAGTCAATGACATCAATTTCTTGTCCGCGCATAATGCTGCCTATTTGTGGGGCTTTTATAGTCGGATAACGTCGAACTTTAACGGACGTTTTTGCTGTACATACATATGTGTTAGTAGTTGAAGTTACTATTTCTGATTGCTTGGGGAAATTATCACTACTTATAGACGATGAACTTCTTGTCCAAAACCATCCGCCGATTCCCAATGCCAAAGCCAAAAGAAGAGTCCAACCATTCCAAAAGAGTAACCGCAAGCCATACATAACGACATTTACAATGATTACAATAATCACAGCGCCAATATACCATACGACAGAACCTATAATCAAAGAAATGGCTGCTATGAGAAGAGCGTACCAGAAACCCTCATTTATCCATGTATTTATTACATAGTAAATCGCTGTTATAACAATTATCACAGTCAAAATTATACTGCATACACCTAATACACTCTCAGCATGATCTGCGAACCAATTCCCTATATTCGTTATCCTGCTATTGAAACGTGACCACAAAGAACGATTGTTTGTAGAAATATTAGATATTGAATTTCTCGGTATTCCAATAATTGGTGTCGCATTAGCTATATTGCCAAAGGACATGTTTCTCGGATCAAATTCATTAGGTAGTGCCATTTCTAAATATTATTTTGTTATTAACTTCTGATATATATATGGGACGTTCTTTATTTATAGTTCCATTAATTAGGTCTGAAGTAAAAGGATTGATAATATAGTCAATAATAGCACGTTTTATTGGACGGGCTCCAAATTCAGGCTGATAACCTCGTGATACAATAAATCGGACTGCAGATGGGTCGATTATTGTAGTGATACCGCCTTCTTCTTTTAGTTTTTTCTGTTCTTTCTTTAATAACATTTCCGTAATCTTAGCCACATCGGCTTTAGAAAGCGGCATAAACATCACGATGTTATCAATACGATTGATAAACTCAGGTGCTACTCTTAATCGTAATTGTTGCATTACCTCTTGCTTACAGCGCTCAACTTCCATATCGGTCGTGGTTTTCCCGCAGAGAGTATGTAGAATCGTCTGCTGTCCCATATTGGAAGTCATAACTATGATTGTATTCTTAAAATTGACAATCTTTCCTTGCCCATCGGTCATCCTCCCATCGTCAAGCACTTGCAAAAGTGTTTCAAAGATTTTGGGATGCGCTTTCTCTATTTCATCAAATAGCACAACGCTGAAAGGCTTACGTAATACAGCTTCAGTAAGTTGCCCGCCTTGTTCAAAACCTACGTAGCCAGGAGGCGCTCCAAACAACCGATGTGCAGAGTGTTCTTGTTGATATTCGCTCATATCTATACGAACCATTTGGCTGGGGTC
>JBJEAY010000283.1:0-13236 GCA_051869575.1 Prevotella sp.
CACCGTTGTACCGAGTTGTTCTTCCTTTACTATTTCCGATATACATCACGTCCATACGATAATCAAGAGTCATTGCTAAAAGATTTGACTCAGTGTGTGGAATATACGAAAACCGCTGATTTCTTTATCAAGTGTAAGGGACTTCATAGTTATTTCGAACGGAATGGGGGTAGTCTGAATATTGCTGTGGTAAATGCCAACCGTTCTATGAATGATAAGCAAATGAACGACCGACAATACACTTATTCTGAACTTGGAAGATTGATAAAGTTATTGGAAGAATAGCTATGGTCATGGCAACTGGATAGCTATGATTATGGTGTCAGTATAGCTGTTCTTGTGTTGTAAAGAATGGGTATCGTTGTTGTATGTTGCTAACTGCCAAATGATCTTCTGCCAGTCAGCAAAAGATCTTTTGCCTATTGGCAAATGAGGTTATGCCTACTGGCAAAAGGCATTTCACTTCCCTTGTTATACATTCATCGCCGCAAGACCGCCTTCGCTCGTCTCTTTATAGAGCGAGGGAAGGTCGTGGCCTGTCTGCTTCATCACGTTGATGACCTTGTCGAAGGAAACGCGGTGAGTGCCGTCGGAAAAAGAGGCATAGATATTGCTGTCGAGAGCACGGGCGGCTGCAAAGGCATTGCGCTCGATACAGGGTATCTGAACAAGACCGCAAACGGGGTCGCACGTCATTCCGAGATGATGCTCAAGTCCCATCTCAGCGGCATATTCTATCTGCGACGGACTGCCGCCAAACAACTGGCAAGCCGCGGCTGAAGCCATGGCGCAGGCAACTCCCACCTCGCCCTGACATCCCACGTCGGCACCCGAGATGGAGGCATTGGTCTTCACCACATTGCCAACAATTCCCGCCGTGGCAATGGCATGGAGAATCTTCTCGTCGCTGAACTTATGACCACGGGAGAGATGATAGAGCACTGCCGGCAACACCCCGCATGCTCCACAAGTGGGAGCCGTGACAATGATTCCACCAGAGGCATTCTCCTCGCTCACTGCAAGGGCGTATGAATAAACAAGTCCGCGGGTCTGAAGGTTCTTCTGATAACCCGAAGCCTTGACATAATATACGGGAGCCTTGCGGGAGAGATTAAGAGGTCCGGGAAGGCGACCCTCGGTATTGATGCCACGCTCAACGGCTGCCTGCATCGTCTGCCACACAGTCATGAGATAATCCCAAATCCCGGGACCCTCTGTCAAGTCAACATATTCCCAATAGCTCCGTCCATTATTGTAGCACCACTGCATAATCTCAGTCATTGTATTCATCAAATAGACATCGGGAGTGTCATTACTGTCGTTGGCCTTTCCCTCTGAAAGGGCACCACCTCCCACGCTATACACTGTCCAGTCGTCGAGTGTCATCCCCTCTGCATCCTTCGCAATGAAACGCATGCCGTTGGGATGAAAAGGCAGGAACTCAGATGGTCGCCAGATAATATCTATCGGGGCAACTGGAGAGAGCACCTCGATGATGGCAGTGTCAGTCTGGTGTCCCTTACCTGTGGCGGCAAGACTGCCATAGAGAGTCACCTCGAAGGCTTTGGCCTCGGGGTTGCGCTCAAGGAATATCTTTGCTGCATGCTGAGGGCCCATCGTATGACTGCTCGAAGGTCCCTTGCCTATTCTGAATAGTTCTTTTAGTGATTTCATAGGTGATAATATTAACAGGGTTATAATGCCTTAATCCTCAAATTGGAGTGACAGTTGGGTGTCGCCAAGGAGATTGAAGGAATGACGATGATATGGAGTGATGCCGTATTGCCTTATCGCCTCGCGATGTTTCTTGGTGGGATAGCCCTTGTTGCCACGCCAATCGTATTGGGGATATTCCTCGGCAAGACCGTTCATATAGTCGTCACGATAGGTCTTGGCGAGGATGCTGGCAGCTGCTATGGAGAGATACTTGCCGTCGCCCTTTACTATTGTGGCGTAGGGCAAGTCGTGATATGGCTTGAAGCGATTGCCGTCTATTATGATTGCCTCGGGACGGACGCTAAGGCCATCAAGGGCACGGTGCATGGCGAGGATACTGGCATTGAGGATATTGATCTTGTCGATTTCCTCGGCAGTGACAATGCCAACTGCCCAGGCTATGGCATCGCGCTGGATAACCTCGCGCAGGGCATAGCGTCGCTTCTCGGTGAGCTGCTTGGAGTCGTTGAGGTCGGGATTGCTGTAGTCGGGAGGGAGGATGACGGCGGCTGCATATACACTGCCAGCAAGACAACCTCGACCGGCCTCATCGCAACCTGCCTCTATCAGAGAGGGATGATAAAAGGGAAGCAGAGCCATAGGCATTAGAACATTTGTGAGACGCGGGCGATGCCATTGGCAAGGATGTCGATTTCCTCCTTGGTGTTGTAGAGGGCAAAGGAGGCGCGCACAGTGCCTTGTATGCCAAGGCGATCCATAAGCGGTTGGGCACAGTGATGACCCGTGCGCACGGCAATGCCGAGGCGGTCGAGCAATGTGCCCATGTCGAGATGATGGATATCCCTGACGAGGAACGACACCACGGCATCCTTATGGGATGATGTACCGAAGATTCTCATTCCGTCGATAGCGGAGAGCTTTTGCATACAGTAGTCGGTGAGTTCGCGCTCATGTGCCGAGATATTGTCGATACCTATGGATTCGATATATTCGATGGCCTTGGCAAGACCATGGGTGGCGACATAGTCGGGAGTGCCTGCCTCAAACTTAAACGGCAGTTTTTCGAAGACTGTCTTCTCGAATGTCACACTCTCAATCATCTCTCCTCCACCCTGATAAGGCGGCAGACGGTCGAGCCACGACTCCTTGCCATAGAGCACACCAATGCCAGTGGGGCCATACATCTTATGTCCACTGAATACGAAGAACTCGCAGTCGATGTCCTGCACATCCACACGGAAATGGGGAGTGCTCTGGGCACCATCCACCAATACGGGCACATCGTGCTCATGGGCAATGCGAGTGAGTTCCTTCACGGGATTGATTGTGCCAAGCACATTGCTCACATGCGCTATACTCACCAACTTGGTGCGCTCATTAAACAGATTCTTGTATTCGTCAATATCGAGATTACCACACTCGTCCATCGGAACGACACGAATGGCAATGCCACGCTTTGCAGCCTGCAACTGCCAGGGCACGATATTCGAATGGTGCTCCATCACGGAGACAATCACCTCGTCGCCCTCGTGCATAAACTCCTCGCAGAAGGAGGAAGCCACGAGATTGAGTCCCTCGGTAGTGCCACGGGTGAAGACAATCTCATTCACCGAAGAGGCATTGACAAAACGACGAACCGTCTCGCGTGCAGCCTCGTGCAGGTCGGTAGCCTGTTGTGAGAGATAATGCACTCCACGATGCACATTGGCATTGACGTTGAGATACTCATCGCGCATGGCGTCAAGCACACAGAGCGGTTTCTGTGTGGTGGCGGCATTGTCGAGATAAACCAACGGCTTATCATACACCGTCCTCGACAAAATCGGGAAATCCTCCCGTATCTTCTGAATATCAAGCATAGGTCTTTTATTTTATAGGAGTTATGAAGGGAAGTTATGTGGGGGAGTTATGAGGGGGAGTTATGAGGCCAAATGTCTATGCGCTAAAACTAATGGCCTTTTTACTCCCCATTATAACTCCTCATTATAACTCCTCATTATAACTCCCCATTATTACTCCCCAGAACTACTTACAAAGTTTACATCCCTCGCACTTGCTCAGCTCGCCTCTGAATCTCTTCTCCACAAGATGATGGAGACGATCACGAAGGGGCTCAAGCTTTATGGTGTCAATCACCTCATTGACGAATGCAAATTCAAGCAGGAGCTTTGCCTCCTTCTCGGATATGCCTCGCTGACGCATATAGAACATGGCGGCATCGTTGAGCTGACCGACTGTAGAGCCATGACTGCACTTCACGTCGTCGGCATATATCTCGAGCATGGGTTGGGTGAACATCCTTGCCTCGCGAGTGGCACAGATATTCTGGTTGCGCATCTCTGAGGCGGTTTTCTGTGCCCCATGACGCACGAGCACCCTACCGGCAAAGGCTCCAGTGGCTTTCTCGTCGAGCACATATTTATATAACTGACTGCTCGTGCAATGACTCACCTTATGATCGATGACAGTGTTGTTATCCACATGCTGCTCCTTGTCGGCGATGACACATCCGTTGAGCACGCACTCGGCACCCTCGCCACTGAGCGTGAGGTCAACACGATTGCGGGTCACTCCATTATGCAGGGTGATGACATTATGATTGAGTCGGCTGTCGGCATCCTGATTGATATACAGGTTGCTCACGCGCACGTTCTTGGCATGAGTTTCCTCAAGGCAATAGAGGTCGAGCGAGGCATTGCGCCCAACATAAGCCTCAATCACCTGAGTGGCAAGGAAATTGCGGTCGTCGGCGGCATGGTCGCAGAAGAGCAGTTTTACTTCCGCCCCCTCCTCCACTACAATGAGCACGCGACGGTTCACCATCAGATCGACATCCGAGCGAAGGATATTTATCACCTGAACAGCCCTGTCCACCACAACATTCTTGGGCACATAGACAAGAAGTCCGTCCTGTGCGAGCATCGTGTTGAGGGCAGTGACTGCATCCTCGTCCGTCTTGGCGAGTTTAGCATAATATTTGGCTATGACATCGGGATTCTTCTCGGCTTGAGCCTTAAGAGAATCCACGATAACTCCCTCGGGCAGCGAAGCCTTTGGCGCATTTTTCGTATAAAAAGCATCGTTGACGACGAAATAGAGCGACGTACTCAGATTGGGCACGTCACACTTGAACGCGTCGTACGGATTGACGGGGATATCGAGGCGATTGATATTCAAGCCATAGTTAGGCTCGAAGATCTTCGCGATGTCAGTATATTTGTATCTCTCCACCTTTTTAGATGGGAAACCCTGACTCTTGAAGTCCTCGTATGCCTTGTCGCGCACGGAATTAATAACCTCCGCACTATGACTGCAAATCATCCCACGACATTCGTCGTATAATTCAGTATATTGATTATTCATTCCTTATCTCCTCCTTAATCCAGTCGTATCCCCGCTCCTGAATCTCCTTGGCGAGCTCGGGACCTGCGGTCTTCACGATGCGCCCTTTATAGAGCACATGCACCACGTCGGGCTTGATCATCTCAAGCAGTCGGTCGTAGTGAGTGATTACGATGCAGCTTGTCTCGGGAGTGGCGAGCTTGTTGACACCCTCAGCCACAATACGCATGGCATCCACGTCGAGACCCGAGTCAGTCTCGTCGAGGATAGACAGTTTGGGCTCGAGCATAGCCATCTGGAATATCTCGTTGCGCTTCTTCTCTCCACCCGAGAAACCCTCGTTCACCGAGCGGTTGGCGAGCTTGGAGTCGAGTTCGACGATAGCCCTCTTCTCGCGCATCAGTTTGAGGAAATCAGCCGCATTCATCGGTTCCTTGCCCTCATACTTGCGTTTCTCGTTGATGGCGGCACGCATGAAGTTGGTCATCGACACTCCAGGAATCTCCACTGGATACTGGAACGAGAGGAAAAGCCCTTCGTGGGCACGATCCTCGGGTTTCATGGCGAGGAGGTCCTTGCCGTTGAACACAGCTGTTCCTTCAGTCACCTCATATAGCGGATTGCCCACGAGCACGGCACTGAGAGTTGACTTACCCGAACCGTTGGGGCCCATAATGGCATGCGTCTCACCATCCTTGATAGTGAGATTGATGCCTTTCAATATCTCCTTGTTGCCAATCTTGGCATGTAAATCCTTAACTTCTAACATAATTCCTAATTCCTCATTTCTAATTCCTCATTCCTAATTACCCCACCGTTCCCTCAAGCGACACGCTGAGCAACTTCTGTGCCTCAACCGCAAACTCCATCGGCAGTTTGTTGAGCACCTGCTTGGCATATCCATTGACAATCAGTCCTACGGCCTGTTCGGTGGGTATTCCGCGCTGATTGCAATAGAAGAGCTGGTCCTCGCTAATCTTGCTCGTCGTAGCCTCATGCTCCACGATAGCCGTGTCGTTGTGGATATCCATATAAGGGAAGGTATGCGCACCGCAGTCACTGCCCAAGAGCAGAGAGTCGCACGATGAATAGTTGCGCGCATTTTCGGCGGAAGCCGTGGCACGCACGAGTCCTCGGTAGGAGTTCTGACTATGTCCTGCTGATATTCCCTTGGATATGATGGTGCTCTTGGTGTTCTTTCCGATATGAATCATCTTAGTGCCGGTGTCAGCCTCCTGATAGTTGTTGGTGACAGCCACACTATAGAACTCAGCCACGGAGTTGTCGCCACGCAGCACGCACGACGGATATTTCCATGTGATAGCCGAACCCGTCTCCACCTGTGTCCACGACAACTTACTGTTGTTGCCACGCAGGTCGCCTCGCTTGGTGACGAGGTTGAGCACACCGCCCTTTCCGTTCTCATCACCGGGATACCAGTTCTGTACGGTGGAATATTTCACCTCGGCATTGTCGTTGACGATAATCTCGACGATGGCGGCATGGAGTTGGTTCTCATCGCGCATCGGAGCCGTACATCCCTCAAGATAAGACACATACGAATCATCGTCGGCAATGATGAGCGTACGCTCAAACTGTCCTGTATTGCGCGCATTGATACGGAAATAACTGCTCAGCTCCATCGGACAACGCACACCCTTGGGGATATATACGAACGAACCGTCGCTGAACACCGCACTATTGAGGGCGGCAAAGAAATTGTCGCGATAAGGCACCACCGTACCGAGATATTCCTTGACAAGGTCGGGATAATCCTTCACGGCATCACCTATCGAACAGAAGATAATGCCCTTCTCGGCAAGTTTCTCCTTGAAGGTGGTCTTCACCGACACAGAGTCCATGATGGCATCCACCGCCGTTCCGCTAAGCGCAAGTCTTTCCTCAAGGGGAATACCCAGTTTGTCGAACGTCTTCATGAGTTCGGGGTCGATCTCCTTGTTCTCCTGTTTCTTCTTCTGTGCCAAAGGGTCGGCATAATAGGAAATAGCCTGATAGTCGATGTCGGGCACATGAACATGCCCCCACTTGGGTTCCTGCATGGTCTCCCAGTGGCGGAAAGCCTTCAGTCGGAAGTCAAGCATCCACTGCGGTTCGCCTTTCTTTGCGGATATTAACCTGACTACATCCTCATTCAGACCCTTGTCTATTATTTCAGTATGCACGTCGGTGGTGAAGCCGTATTCATATTTCTGCTCCGCCACCTGACGTACAAATGCGTTTTTATCTGTCATTAATTCCTAATCCCTAATTCCTAATTCCTAATTCAATTAGAGTTTCTGCTGCACCTCTATCTCAGTGAATGTCTCAATGATGTCACCCTGCTGGATGTCGTTGTAGTTGACAAGCGAGATACCACACTCGAAGTTGGCACCCACCTCCTTGACATCATCCTTGTATCGCTTGAGAGCATTGATGGCACCGGTGAATACCACGATACCGTCGCGGATGAGGCGAGCCTTGTCGGTGCGGTGCACCTTTCCTTCGGTGACGAATGCACCGGCAACCGTACCCACCTTTGAGATACGATATACCTCGCGCACCTCCACCTGTGCTGTGGCAACCTCTTTCTTCACCTTCTCCAACATACCCTCCATAGCAGAGTGGATGTCGTCGATGGCATCATAGATGACTGAATATGTATTGATTTCCACACCCTCGCGCTCGGCAAGTCGCTTGGCATCTGCCGACGGGCGCACCTGGAATCCCACAATCATACCGTTGGCGGCAGTAGAGGCGAGCATGACGTCGTTCTCCGAAATCTGTCCCACAGCCTTCATGATGACGTTCACCTGCACCTTCTCGGTTGACATCTTGATGAACGAATCCGAGAGAGCCTCGACAGAACCCTGTGTGTCGGCCTTCACCACGAGATTGAGTTCGTGGAACTCGCCGAGAGCCACACGATGGGCAATCTCCTCAAGCGACAGCGTTGTGGCAGTGCGCAGGCTCTGCTCGCGCTGCAACTGCATACGCTTGTTGGCAATGTCCTTGGCCTCCTGCTCGGTCTCCATGATGTGGAAAGAGTCGCCTGCCTGCGGAGCACCGTTCAATCCGAGGATGATAACCGGCTCAGATGGAGCAGCCTTCTCCACACGCTGGTTGCGCTCGTTGAACATAGCCTTGATGCGTCCCCATGCAGTACCGGCAATCACGATGTCGCCCTGCTTGAGTGTACCGTTGCTTACGAGCACTGTTGACATATATCCGCGTCCCTTGTCGAGCGACGACTCAATCACCGAACCCATAGCCTTGCGGTTGGGGTTGGCCTTGAGGTCGAGCATCTCTGCCTCAAGCAGCACCTTCTCCATCAGTTCGTGTACTCCAATACCCTTCTTGGCGGAGATTTCCTGACACTGGTACTTACCGCCCCACTCCTCGACGAGCAGGTTCATATTGGCGAGGTCCTCGCGAATCTTGTCGGGATTAGCTCCCGGTTTGTCTATCTTGTTGATGGCGAACACCATCGGCACATTGGCAGCCTGGGCATGGGCGATAGCCTCCTTGGTGGTAGGCATTATCGAGTCGTCGGCAGCGATGATGATGATGGCGATGTCGGTCACCTGAGTACCGCGGGCACGCATGGCGGTGAACGCCTCGTGACCTGGGGTGTCGAGGAAGGTGATGCGTCGTCCGTCGCTCAACTTCACGTTGTATGCGCCGATGTGCTGGGTGATACCACCAGCCTCACCGGCGATGACGTTGGTCTTGCGCACATAGTCGAGCAATGATGTCTTACCGTGGTCAACATGTCCCATGACGGTTACGATAGGAGCGCGTGGAACGAGATCGTTCTCATCGTCCTCTGCCTCCTGGATAGCCTCGCTCACCTCGGCACTCACGTATTCAGTAGAGAATCCAAACTCGTCGGCAACGAGGTTGATGGTCTCGGCATCAAGACGCTGGTTGATTGACACCATGATACCAACGCTCATACATGTTCCGATGACCTTGTTGACAGGCACATTCATCATAGTGGCAAGTTCGCTGACAGTCACAAACTCGGTGAGCTTCAGTGTCTTGCTCTCTGCTGCCTGCTCCTGCATCTCCTCGTTCAAGCGCTCCTGCACAGCCTCACGCTTCTCGCGGCGATACTTGGCACCCTTCTTGTTCTGATTCTTGTTGGTGAGACGTGCCAATGTCTCCTTCACCTGGCGTGCAACGTCCTCCTCGTTCACCTCAATCGGCTTCGGCTGGCGGTTCTTCTTGTTCTTCTTGCCGCCTCCGTTGTTGCCGTTGTTGTTGCCACCATTATTATTGTTGTTATTATTATTTCCGCCCTTGTTTTTCTTCTTCTTTCCGCCTCCGTTGTTGTTACCCTCGTTGGCGGCAGCCTCGATATCCACGCGCTCCTTGTTGATGCGCTGGCGCTTCTTCTTCTCGCTGTGCATCTGGGCAGCCTTCTCCTCGCGCTCCTTGCGGCGTTCCTCCTTCGACTTCTTCTTGGGACGAGTGCTCTGATTGATCGACGAGAGGTCGATCTTTCCAAGCACATTCACCTTCGGGGCGAGTTTCTTCTCGCTCTTGAGGGTGTATATCTTGTTGTCGGCAGTGGCAGGAGCAGATTCATCCGCGGGTTTTGCTGGAGCCTCAACAGGCTTCTCGGCTTGAGGTTTCTCAACCTTCTGCACGGGCTTCTTTACTGGCTCGGGCTTCACCTCGGCTACAGGTTTTACCACTGGTTCGGGCTTCACCTCAGCAGCTGGTTTCTGCTCGGCAACAGTCTGCTGCACAGGTTTCCCCTCGGCCTTCGGGGCTGGAGCCTCCACTACTGTCTGTTTGGGGGCAGGCGCTTGCTCAGGCGTCGGTTTGTTATCGGCAGACTGACTGACGGCAGCAGTCTTCTGCTCGGCATTACCGTCATGAGCAGCATTCTGACTTGCGACCTGCTGCTTGCCCAAGTTGTCGAGGTCAATCTTTCCCATGGGCTTAAACTTAGGCACCTGAGTCACCAAGTCGTTGGCAGAAGTGGCCTTCTTCTCAGGCTTCTTCTCCTTACCCTTCTTGGCGAACATCTTCTCAGCCTCGTTCTTGATGTCCTTGTCGCCCTTGAACTGGGCCACGAGGGCACCATACTGCTCGTCGGAGATTTTGGTGTTGACGTTGGCGTCGTCCCTAATATCTCCCAAGCTCTTCTTGTTTTTCAGGAAATCAACTGCCGTTTGAAGTCCTATATTTAATTCGGTCAAAACTTTATTTAATCTGATGCTCACGATGTACAAATATTAAGAAATTAAAAAATTAAAATATTAAAAAATTAAAATATTATTGGGCATTACTGCTCAAACTCTGCTCTCAGCACAGCGAGCACATTGTCAACGGTCTCCTCTTCGAGGTCGGCCTTCTCAATGAGCATTTCACGCGGAGCGTTGAGCACTGCCTTGGCAGTATCCAATCCGATAGCCTTGATGGCATCGATGACCCACTGGTCGATTTCGTCGGAGAACTCGTCGAGATAGATGTCCTCGTCGGCCTCGCCCTCACTGACAACACGGAACACGTCGATGGTGTATTCAGTGAGCATACTTGCCAACTTGATGTTCATACCGCCACGTCCGATGGCAAGCGACACCTCCTCTGGCTGCAGATATACCTCGGCCTTGTGGTTCTCCTCGTCGATGGTGATGCTCGACACCTTTGCCGGACTGAGCGCACGCTGGATGAAGAGCTGCACGTTGTTGGAGAAGTTGATCACGTCGATGTTCTCGTTGCAGAGCTCGCGCACGATACCGTGCACACGGCTACCCTTCACACCCACGCAGGCTCCTACTGGGTCGATGCGGTCGTCGTAGCTCTCGACAGCCACCTTGGCGCGGTCTCCCGGCATGCGGGCCACACGGCGGATAGTAATCAGTCCGTCGGCAATCTCGGGTACCTCAGCCTCAAGCAGTCTTTCGAGGAAGGCAGGGGCAGTACGGCTCAGAATGATACGTGGATTGTTGTTCTCGTTATCCACGCGCAGGATGACAGCCTTGACGGTCTCTCCCTTGCGGTAGTTGTCGGCAGGAATCTGCTCGCTCTTGGGCAGATGGAGCTCGTTGCCCTCGTCATCCACGAGCAGCACCTCGCGCTTCCACACCTGATATACCTCGGCGCTCATCACCTGTCCCACGCGATCCTTATATTTATTATACAGAGAGTCGTGCTCGAGTTCGAGAATCTTCGAAGCCAATGTCTGACGAAGGTTGAGAATGGCGCGACGACCGAACTTGCTGAAGTTCACCTCTTCGCTCACCTCCTCGCCTACCTCATAGTCGGGTTCTATCTTCTGTGCGTCCTTAAGCGAGATCTCCTTGTTCTCGTCCTGCACCTCGCCGTCGGCAACGACGACACGGTTGCGGTGTATCTCGAAGTCGCCCTTGTCGGGATTGACGATCACGTCAAAATTCTCGTCACTGCCGAATATCTTGGCGATCACGTTGCGGAAACTTTCCTCAAGAACACTCACCAATGTGGTGCGGTCGATGTTCTTGGTCTCCTTGAACTCCTGGAAGGTCTCAATCATGCTCGGACCCTGCTCTTCTTTCTTTGCCATAGCTATAATTTACTTGAAACTTAATAAGTATTTTGTATATTTTATATTATCCATGTTAAATGTCTTATCGACATCCACAAGCTGCGGACGCTTCTTGCCCTCAAGCTTCTGCTTCTCCTTGACGGTCACCACAAAGTCGCGACCATCCACCTGCTTGAGCACGCCCTGCACCTTCTTACCTTCGGCGTCGAGCACCTCCACGTCCTTGCCGATGTGGTTAAGATACTGCTGCTCCACCTTGAAGGGCTGACCTATACCGGCAGAGCCCACCTCCAGCTCGTAGTCGCCAAGCTCGTCGCCAAGGCGCTCCTGCATAAAGCGGCTCAATTCGGCACAATCCTCAATCCACACACCGTCGGCATGGTCGATTTCCACCACGATACGGTCGTCGGGTGTGAATGTCACATCGACGAGGAAATAGTCGTTACCAGACAACCATTCTTCCACTACTGTCTTTACTGCGTTCCTTTCTATCATACGTCTTTTTCACATTAATAAAATAAAATGAGGGACTCTCGATGAAGTCCCTCATTCCACTGAACGGGTGCAAAGTTACAAACTTTTCCCCAAACAGCCAAATATTTCTGCCGTTTTTTGCCGAAAAATCGCATTATTTCTCTTTTGGCGACAATATTTGCTTATATTTCGCCTTGTCGAGCAGCACCTCGGCAGCTTTTTTCACCTGCGAGTCGTAGTGAAGTCCGTTCTCCAATGCGCCCGCCTGATAGTAGTAGGCAGCCACTATGTCGCCCTCGATTATCTGCTTTATCGTCTCCTTGCTGTGGTCCATATCCTTGGCTACGTTGTGCTTCAGTTTCTTGCGCAAGGCCTCAAACTCATCCTTGGCATCGTCGTAGTAGCCCTCAAACTTTGCCAACTTCTCGAGTTCGCCCAATGTCTTCTCGGTGACGGGGTCGTAGTTGAATCCGCTCTCCACAACCCTCTGCTTGAATTCCTCGAATTCGGCGTCCGTCAGGCGGAATTCCCTTGCCGGCGCAATCGAGGGATGCTTGGCGATATAATCCACCACATAGTCGAACATCACCTCCATCGAGTCGATGCGGTCGAGATACACCGCGATGTTGGGCATCGTGTCGGGTTTCACCTCTATATCGGGTTTTATTCCGCCCCCGTCTCTCACCTCGCGCCCGTTCCTTGTATAAAATACGCGCGTGAGGCTGTCGGGGATATATTCCTTATATCCACCACCGCTGTGCTTGTAGTTGATGGCCTGCACGCAACGCCCGCTGGGGATGTAGTAGTGACTGGTTGTCACCTTGAGATTACCGTTGTATGGCAAATCCACCGGCACCTGCACCAATCCCTTGCCATAGGTCCTCGTGCCGAGCACCACTCCGCGGTCGAGGTCTTGTATCGAACCGCAGGTTATCTCGCTTGCCGAGGCTGTCTCGCCATTCACGAGCACCACGATGGGCATAATGGTGTCAATCGGTTCGAGCCTTGTCTTGTATTCCTTGCATGCCTGCTTCAGCTTTCCCTTGGTCTCGACGAGGGTCATGTCCTTGGGCACCCACATATTTATTATATCTATAGCCTCAGCTAATGAACCGCCTCCATTTGAGCGCAGGTCGAGCAAGAGTGATGTGGCGCCCTTCTGTCTGAGGTCGATATACGCACGTCGCATATTCTTGGCCGAACCATCC
>JBJEAY010000284.1:0-2414 GCA_051869575.1 Prevotella sp.
CATGCCAATGTTTAGCATCGAAAACAGGAGGTATTTAGGATGCAAGAATCCACTTTCTGGCTTTATTCTTCCTATTATTAATAATGAGGCTCCCGACGCTCAAACGTTCCTTGACATTTTCTCTGGAACGGGGACGATCGGCAATAATGCCCTCAAGTATTATCCAAAGGTGATATTCAATGATTTCCTCTACTCCAATTATGTCTCGTATAACGCTTTCTTTGCCTACGGGGAGTTGGATAAGCTACGAGTGCAGAACTTCATCAGAGAGATGAACGATATTGATGAATCGTTGCTCGACGATAATTATTGCTCTCAGAATTATGGCAATAAATATTTTGGCATGGCGGCAGCCAAAAAGATTGGCTATATAAGGGATGAGATCGAGAGAAGAAAGAGTGAGTTTTCTGAGAAGGAATATTTTGTGCTTGTTGCATCGCTGATCTACAGTGCCGACCGTATTGCCAACACTACGGGACAATTTGAGGCTTATCGCAAGAACCCCGAAAAGTTCAAGAACCTTGAGATGGGCATGGTTGACGCCAAGTGCTATAAGGGAGTTGATATTTACAACGAGGACGCCAATGTGCTTGCCAAGCGTGTGAAGTGCGACATCGTGTATATTGATCCTCCATACAATAGCCGGCAATACTGTAGCATGTATCATGTTCTTGAAAATCTTGCCAAATGGGATAAGCCCACGTTGTTTAGAGACACTGCAAAACCATTACACATGGACAACATGAGTGACTACTGCAAGAAGAATGCCATCAAGGTGTTCACAGACTTGGTGTCAAATGTTGACGCAAAATATATTGCGGTGTCGTATAACAATACATACAACGCAAAAAGCCAGACCTCCAACAACAAGATGACATTGGAGGATATACGGCAGATACTTGCCTTGCGCGGTGTCACCAAGGAGTTCAGCAAGGACTACAGACCGTTTACGACGGGTAAGACAAAATTTATTAATCATAAAGAAATACTATTTATAACGAAGGTAACAAAATGAAAAAGCATTTTTTACGCTCACCACTGTTTTATGTTGGTGGCAAGGAAAAATTGATGCCCCAGATAGCTTGCTATCTCCCCGCCAATATCGGAAGGTTGATTGAACCTTTTGTTGGCGGCGGTTCGGTGTTTATGAATGTTGAAGCTGAGGAGTATTTGCTCAACGACCTCAACGAGTGGATAATCAAGATTCATCAGATGCTGAATTCTTATTGTGGCAGAGAGAATGAGTTTTTTGAGAAAATATTCTCGCTTATAAGCCATTATTGTCTTTCATTTGATTGTAATGGCATGAGCAGCGGATTGAGCAGTGGGAACAGGTCGTCAGAAGAAATCAAGAATCACAATAGCGATGGTTATTACCGCATGCGAAAGGATTTCAACGATGGCGGCATGCAGGACACAATGTTGCTATATCTGCTGCTTATCTACGGATTCAACCACATGACCCGATTCAACAAGAAAGGCAAATTCAATCTGCCTGTTGGCAATCTCGACTTCAACGACAATGCTTTTAAGGCTCTTAATGACTATTTCAATCAGTCGGGAAGAAAACATCCCCAATGGAATAACCAGGACTTCATGACATTCCTCAACGGGATTGACTACGGCAAGAACGACTTGGTGTATCTCGACCCGCCATATCTTATCACCTCAAGTGAATACAACAAGATGTGGAATGAGGAATCAGAAAGGCATCTAATCATCATGCTGGACGACCTTGACAAGAGGGGCGTGCGCTTTGCCGTGTCGAATGTCATCACCTATAGCGGCCGTCGTAACGATATATTCGGCGAGTGGGCATCGCAGTATAACATACATCCAATAAACAGCCATTACAAGAGCTATAGAGACAACTCTAAGAAGAAGAAACAGGAGGTTCTGGTAACTAATTATTAGGCTAATGACTGGCATGAAATGTTAAATTCCATCAAACATGATGGTTGTCCCTAAAAAATCCATCCGCATTGTTTGGCGCGATGGATTTTTTTTGTACCTTTGCAGTGAAATCAATAATAAATATTTGGATATGACACAAGGAGAAGCTGTTATAAAGGCATTAGAGGATTTGGGCGGAAAAGCCTCCCTAAGACAGATATATGACCTGGCTAAGAAATATACCACATTTGGCACTAAAACGCCTGAAGAATCAATACGCTCGATATTGCAACGCTCACCTAAAGCCAAACAGAAGGTTAAGGGGAGTGGTTGGTGGGAATTGGCATCCTATCAAGAGGAGATTGAACTGCTGAAGAAGGCTATCAGAGAGAGGGATGAGAGAATACGCGAGCTTGAGACTATGATCACTCCAATTGCGACATTCGAACGTCTGTCGAATATGTATATGGATGCTTCGATGAACAAAGAAGAACTATGGATGCCGCCGCCGGATCGGGAGA
>JBJEAY010000285.1:0-2411 GCA_051869575.1 Prevotella sp.
CGCGAGGGTAAGTATATGGTTGACAAGACCATGTATCTCGAACGTATGGAGAGGAAGGGGCACTTCCTTTTCCTCATACGTCCGCGTCGCTTCGGCAAGAGTCTGTTCTTGTCGATGATGGAGTCGTATTATGACATTGAGGCAAAGGACAAATTCTCGAAGTGTAATTTATGACTTTTTCGGAAGCAATTCCCTAAAAGTTATGACTTTTTCGGAATTTATTCCTCAAAAGTCATAACTTTTTCGGAAAAGTCGTGTCTTTTTACTATTTTTTCAACTTTTCGCTTGTCCATCTCAGGAATAATCATTATCTTTGCACCGTCAATTCATCAATAATATGATATGGTATGATAAAGCGAACATTAAATGAAAAGATATCGACCTTGTTAGGAGGCAATAAAGCCATAACGATAATGGGAGCCCGACAAGTGGGTAAATCCACTCTCCTGAGAATGATTTTAGGAGAGCGCGAAAAGGTTTTGTGGATGAACGGCGACGATCCTGATGTCCTGGGATTGTTTGATGGCATTACTTCTACACGCTTGAAGGCAATCGTTGGTGGAAATGATATAGTTGTCATTGATGAAGCCCAGCGCATACCGAATATAGGCCTTCGCATAAAACTAATCACCGACCAGATTGATGGTGTACAGGTTGTTGCTACAGGTAGCAGCAGTTTTGAGTTGTCAAATAAGATAAATGAGTCGCTTGTAGGAAGGAAGCGGGAATTCACAATGTTTCCCTTAACGTTTTGTGAAATGGTCGAAGAAACCAATCTCCTAAGTGAGATAAGGATGTTGCCCCACAGAATGGTATATGGCTATTATCCCGAGGTGGTCTCCAATCCAGGGAATGAGAAAGTGATTCTGAAGGAATTGTCTGACAGCTATCTCTATAAGGATATTTTGTCATTGGAGGGTGTTGGCAAGCCAGATAAACTTGTCAGGTTGCTTAAGGCACTTGCGCTTCAGATTGGTAGCCAGGTGTCGTATAATGAAATTGGCAGACTGGTAGGGCTTGATTCCAAGACTGTTGAGAAATACATCGACATACTGGTTAAGTCATATATTATATTCCTTATGCCCAGTTTTTCACGTAATATGCGCAATGAATTGAAAACATCGCGTAAGATATTCTTTTGGGATTTGGGTATCAGAAATGCCGTTATTGGCAATATGGCAATGGTGGAAAACCGGCAGGATGCGGGAGCATTGTGGGAAAACTTTGTCATTGCCGAGCGGATGAAACTATTGGCATATCAAGGCTCATTTGCCCAGTCTTATTTCTGGCGCACCAAACAGCAACAGGAAATCGACTATATAGAGGAAGAGGATGGACGAATAAAGGCTATTGAGATTAAATGGAATCCCAATAAGTCGGCAACAAAATGCCCAGACTCTTTTCTCGGGGCTTATCCCGATGCAGAGTACAAGGTTATAACTCCCAATAACATAGAGGAATTCCTTTTATCGTAGTTGATGAAAGTAATAATTCTTAAGAACAATATGACATGACAAATATTAAGGCTTTTTTATCCGCATTTCTGTGGTGGATTATTGTAGGTGTGATCACCAAGGGGTTGTTCTGCTTGATTTACCTTGGCGACTATGGCATAGCCGAATGGATGCAGGTGATGTGGCATGGATTGAGGCTCGACATTAGTATCGCGGGCTACCTCACGTTGGTGGCGGGACTGCTATTGATTGTCAGGATATGGTGGCGAGGCAAGGGCATGAAGTGGATATGGCATGTGTGGTCGGGCATTGCGGCTTTGGCTTGCAGTTTGGGATATGTCAGCAATCTCGTGCTTTATGGATATTGGCGGTTCCCTCTCGACAATACACCTTTATTATATATAAAGACATCACCTGCGGATGCCGTGGCGAGCATGACTACGGTGCAGATGATTCTTGTGCCAATAGTTATTATCGGAGTGGCGGCATTGCTGTTCTTGCCGCAATGGTGGATATGGCGTTCGTTGGAGAAGCAGACAACGACAAGGCGCGAGTCATTGGGCAAAAGGATAATCACCGCTGTTGTTATGCTGTTGCTCACTGCATCGCTAATAATACCGATAAGAGGCGGGGTGGATACTGGTACTAACCACACGGGTAGCGTGTATTTCTCCACAGACATATTGCTCAATCATGCAGCCGTCAATCCAATATTCTCTTTCGTTGAGGCTGTGAATCATCAGGAGGATATTGCCACACGTTATCGCTATATGGAAGACAAAGAGGCTGAACGTATATTCCTAAATATGGTTCATGCATCCTTGAGAACGGATGCTGAGAAGCACGACTATAACGTGGTGCTGATATGTATGGAAGGCTTCTCAAAATACATAATGTCAGAAGCCGGACATGTCAAGGGTGTCACTCCCAGTCTTGACAGATATTCCAAGGAAGGAT
>JBJEAY010000286.1:0-2408 GCA_051869575.1 Prevotella sp.
TCTACTATATTGACAAGGTGGCTTTCGACCTTTCGGTCAACTTCGAGCGTATGCTCGGACGTCGTATTCCGCCTGCCGACATGGCGAGGTGGATTGATTGTGTAGCCCTCGACGGAGGCATCCGTGAGGGTGATAACGATGTGCAGGTGATACTTGTGCACGAGCGCACGACATCGGTGCTCGAAAACTTCTCTCCTTCGTCTCTTGACGACGACCTCAACGGCAAGGCATTCAAGGATCATCTTGGCGAATTCTGTATCTCGTCAATAGCTGTCGAGGATGAGATGGTTGACAAGGAACATCTGTTCTGCGACTCTCTCATGCACGTCTGCTCCCAACCCGAGGTCAAGCGCGTGATGGTTATCCCCAATGGCGAGACCTATTATGACGGTGTGCGTCGCGCCCTTAAGGATGCCGACGACGAGAAGCGCATCACCGTATTTGCCATGCAACCTTTGCCTGGCGGCAATTTCCGACAGGAGATTCTCGGCTATTCGCTCATGAACGCATTGGGAATCAAGGGGGAAGAGGTGAGTCACTGCGCGAATTAGGGTCGCTTCGCGAATTAAAGAATTAAAATATTAAAGAATTAAATATTTAAAGAATGGGTAGAATACTTATGATTGGAGCCGGTGGCGTTGCCACCGTTGCGGCATTCAAGATAGCTCAGAATGTCGATGTATTTACAGAGTTTATGATCGCAAGTCGCCGCAAGGAGAAGTGCGACCAGATTGTTGACGCTATTCACAAGGCGGGACACACAATGGACATCAAGACCGCCCAGGTGGATGCCGACGACGTGGAGCAGCTCAAGACATTGTTCAACGATTTCAAGCCCGAGCTGGTTGTTAATCTCGCCCTGCCCTATCAGGACCTCACCATCATGGACGCCTGTTTGGCATGCGGTTGCAACTATCTCGACACTGCCAACTATGAGCCCAAGGACGAGGCTCATTTCGAGTACTCATGGCAGTGGGCTTATCGCGAGCGTTTCGAGAAGGCTGGCCTGTGCGCCATCCTCGGTTGCGGTTTCGACCCCGGCGTGACAAGCATCTTCACCGCTTATGCCGCAAAACACCACTTCGACGAAATACAGTATCTCGACATTGTGGATTGCAATGCCGGCAACCACCACAAGGCATTCGCCACAAACTTCAATCCCGAGATTAACATCCGCGAGATTACCCAAAAGGGACTCTACTGGCAAGACGGCAAATGGGTGGAGACCGAACCGCTTGAGTTCCACCAGCCTCTCACCTACCCCAATATCGGTCCGCGCGAGAGCTACCTCCTGCATCACGAGGAGATAGAGAGTCTTGTCATCAACTATCCCACCATCAAGCGTGCCCGCTTCTGGATGACTTTCGGTCAGCAGTATCTCACATATCTCGACTGCATTCAGAACCTCGGCATGTCACGTATCGACGAGATTACCTATGAGGCACCTCTCGCTGACAATCCTTCGGAGAAGGTGAAGGTGAAGATTGTACCTCTTCAGTTCCTCAAGGCAGTGTTGCCCAATCCACAGGACCTCGGCGAAAACTACGATGGCGAAACCAGCATCGGTTGTCGCATCCGTGGCTTAAAGGATGGCAAGGAGCACACCTATTATATATATAACAACTGCAAGCATCAGGATGCCTACAAGGAGACGGGCATGCAGGGCGTGAGCTACACCACTGGCGTGCCCGCAATGATAGGTGCGATGATGTTCTTCAAGGGATTGTGGAACACTCCCGGTGTTCACAACGTCGAGGAGTTTGATCCCGATCCATTCATGGAGCAACTCAACAAGCAGGGGTTGCCCTGGCACGAGATCCACGACGAAGACATTGAGTTATAATAAAAAAAGCAAGGACCTTAAAGTCCTTGCTTTTCTTTTATTGCTTCCATTATCTTGGCCTCGATTTCCTCAGCCAATTCCGGATTGTCTTTTATCACTTGCTTTGTGGCGTCGCGTCCTTGAGCCAAACGGGTTTCGTTATACGAGAACCAGCTGCCGCTCTTCTGTATAATGCCGTATTCCACTCCGAGGTCAACGATTTCGCCCACCTTAGAGATTCCCTCGCCAAAGGTGATCTCAAACTCTGCCTTGCGGAATGGAGGCGCCACCTTGTTCTTCACAATCTTCACCCTCACCTGGTTGCCTATCACGTTATCACCATCCTTGATAGATGTCACGCGACGTATGTCGAGGCGCACACTTGCATAGAATTTCAGTGCATTACCGCCAGTGGTAGTCTCGGGATTGCCGAACATCACGCCAATCTTCTCTCTCAACTGGTTAATGAAGATACATGTGGTGTTGGTCTTGCTGACAGTGCTTGTCAACTTGCGAAGGGCCTGACTCATCAATCGAGCCTGCAGTCCTACCACGTTGTCGCCCATGTCGCCCTCAATCTCCTTCT
>JBJEAY010000287.1:0-2405 GCA_051869575.1 Prevotella sp.
ACAAAAACAAATGAAGTCAAAATGTAACATAATATTCTGACAATTAATGAGATACGTAATATTTTTGGCAGTAATGTTTCTCAACAAAATAAAAAATGCATCTATCTTCACAGACGGATGCATTAAGAGCAATGAATCGTTAAAAGTAACGACTCGGTTGCAAAGTTACAAAAGATTTTTTAATTCACAAAGGATTTAACCGAAAATCATAACATTGTATTCAAAATCTCTTGATCGTTGCTGAAATCATAATCATATGGATAGAAGGTGTTTAGAAGTGCGTCCATTCTGTCTGGAGACCTCTTCAAACGCTTCTTTATATCGTCCTTCGGCTCAATGATGATATTGCCGTTACTCTGGAATGACCAGTGAACCTCACTAAGTTCCTCTGCAAGCATATCGTCTGGCGGCAACGCTGCCATATAACCGTTCTTTGGATTGAGCCAGTCCCTTACTGCCCAAGCAAGATACGCTCTCATATTGGCAAAGGAATACTGCCCAGTAATATCGTGCAACCCTCTTACACCTTCTGAGAACTTGCAAGAATACGCATTCAGATAGCCTTGCTCTTCAAGTCTGGAGTAAACACCTGCACCTTCACCAATGGTATCAATGAACACTTTGGCTTTCTCGTCTGACTGGAGATAAAAACAACACATTCCTGCTACCTTCATGTGGTCTGCCTTTCCACCACTCTGATGAGCTTCAATCTTGGAGACATAGTTGCCATATCGAGGAATGAGGATGGAACTGTCCCTACCCATACCTGCAACGTCACAACCAACTCTGGGGTGTTTGGATGGAACAAAGCCTTTTTCAACAAGCTCCCTGTATCTATGGTTGGCAATCTCAACCCATTCGTAAGGTATGAGGGTGTCTTCTGAAGCTTTCGGGAACATACCAAGCACCTTGACCCTAAAAAGGTCATTTGGTCTATAGTAGCAACCTTCCCAGTTAAAATCTCCCTCACCTTCATTGAAGTCAGACTCCTTGATAGGCATGCACCAGTTCTCTACCTTATCCTTAACCCATTCATAATCTACTTGGCCGGGGATAACGTTCTTCTTCTTGACTACATTCTCAGCATTGAGACTATTCAGACGGAATTTCTTGAAACGCTTTGATTTCATAGACTTAGCTGCATAGCCTGTGGTGATGTTGGGGTTGAACACAAGCAACAGTCTGGAATTACCCTGCAAGTTTCCTTCTATTGCATTATACGTAGCGTCTGGAATACCAGAAGCCTCTGTAACAATGAACATGGTGTTCACTGCATGGAATCCAGACCACGCTTCTGTATTGTCAGCAGAAGACTTGAATCCTGTAAGATACCATTCTTTGTATTTCGTTCGTATGCCCTTGGATAGAAGAAAGCCAGGCAGTGTTCCTGCATTACGGAACAATCGTGAGACTTCTGGTATCATGATGTCAAGAACCTGTCTTCCAGTAGGAGCAGTCATAGCAATCTTCGTATTGGATATGAGCTTGCCTTCCTTGTTCCACCTCGGAGTTAGATACATAAAGCACATAGCTGCACAGGCAGCAACAAAATCCTTACCTCTTGCAGTACCGCTTGCAACAGTAGTCATTTTGTTGTGCTGAACGCTTCTGATGATGGCTTTCTGCTCATCATCAAGTTTAGCGTGGAGGACTTCTTCTACAAAGAGATTCCAGTCTTTTCTCCACGCACGCATCTTACTCTGACTTCTTTTCTTACAAATAGCCATTACAAGGTTTATTCGTCTTCATCATCGTCAATGGTCTCCCTCATAAGCTTCTCGAAGGCATTGCCATTAACATCTACGTCATGTTGTTCTACATAACCACGCTTCTTTCCCTTGGTCTTCAAATAGAATATGATGGCAGCTACATTGCCTTCGTTGATTGAAGTAAGTAGCTTGCTCTCAGCCATATCGACAGTGGTCTCCTGTATGTCTTCTGCCTGCTGAGCGAAATCATCATCATTGTCCTTCCAGTTGTAGAAGGTCTGCCTACTGATATTCGTCTTATCACAAGCGTAAGATACAATGCCCATGCCTTCTTTGAGGAACTTTAGGAACGTGTTTTTCTTTCGTTGCCGCCTTTCCTCTTCTGTAAGTCTCTTTCCCATTATTCACCGAACAAATTAAGTTGTACTGCACCTGATTGCAGCTCTTTCATACGCTGCTTGTCTGGATAGGGGGTGTACTCCTTACGGTAAAAACCATTCTCTTCAAGCCAGAAGTAATGCTCCCAGCTTGAATGGTCGTACTCTCCCTCGCATAGTGGCTTCAATGCTTCCTGCTCAGCCTTAACAAAGTCCTTCTTCGTCTTGTGCCTTGCCTTGCCGACCAAAGTATGGCAGTCGTAGATGTACTGAGGTAGAACAAACATCTTCTCGTTATACTGGGATAGGTCTATAGTGT
>JBJEAY010000288.1:0-2397 GCA_051869575.1 Prevotella sp.
ATCTAGTCCTTGCAGAACTGATACTGCGACATAAGCGAGTCAACCTCAACGTATGCAATCTTCACCTCACCTGAAGCAGCTGCCGAGGTGTTGTCAGCCGGCTGCTCGTCCATCTTGGGAGCAGCGTTGTTGCATGAAGCCAATACTACTGATGATACAGCTGTGACAGCCATCATGCGGAAAATTTTGTTTGCTTTCATTTCTGTTTTTATTTTATATTTCATTAACTTTTATTTTTCTTTTACTGCTGTTCTGCGACGACGTCGCGCTTCCCTGTCTTGATCCATCACACAGTGGATTCCCTGTCGCCTCAACGCTGCATTATCGTGAACATGCTGCGAAGAAAAGCGTCCATTCTTGCGAAAAATCAGCTTTATGCATAAAAATGCCATGCTGATAGCAATTATTAACGTTGTTGATAGCAGAATTTCAATCATTTTTTATAATTTTGCGGCTACAAAGGTAATGCAAATATAAGACAATACAAAATAAATGCGAAAGATTTTTGATTTTTTATAGAATGGAAAAGAAAGATTTACAACCAAAGTGTGTATTCGAGCAGTTTGCGAGAATAAACGAAATCCCCCGCCCTTCCAAGCGCGAGGAGAAAATGATCGATTATCTCCGTCAGTGGGGAGAGAGTCACAACCTTGACACCAAGGTGGACGAAACGGGTAATGTGATTATCCGCAAAGGCGCCACCAAGGGTATGGAAAACCGCAAGACTGTCATTCTGCAGAGCCACATGGACATGGTGTGCGACAAACTCGTGGATGTGGAGTTTGACTTCGACAAGGATGCAATTCAGACCTATGTTGACGGAGAATGGCTGACAGCCAAGGGCACTACCCTCGGTGCCGACGACGGAATCGGTTGTGCCATCGAACTGGCAATCCTCGAGAGCGACGAGATTGAGCACGGACCGATTGAGTGTGTATTTACGCGTGACGAGGAAACACAGTTGACCGGTGCATCGGGCATGAAAGCCGGATTTATGACAGGCGACATGCTCATCAATCTCGACAGTGAGGACGAAGGCCAGATATTCGTCAGTTGTGCCGGTGGCCGCTCCACTTTTGCCACATTCAACTTCAAGCGCGAGTCGGCTCCCGAGGGATATTTCTTCGTTGAAGGATCAATCAAGGGACTGACGGGCGGACATTCGGGCGACGACATCGAGAAGAAGCGCGCCAATGCCATCAAGATTCTCGCGCGCTATATATATAAAGAGGTGGAGAAGATGGACGTCAGACTTGTGTCGTTCGATTCGGGCAAGATGCACAATGCCATTCCTCGCGACGGACGATTCGTAATAGCCGTGCCAGCCGACCGCAAGGAGGAAGTGAGAGTTGACTGGAATGTGTTTGCCTCGGAAGTTGAGGAAGAATTCCATGTTTCCGACACGCAGATGGTGTGGAATATGCAGAGCACAGAAGCTCAGCCTGTGATTGAGAAAGCAGTGGCCGACAGATTTATCCGTGCCTTGCAGGCCGTTGACAACGGTGTGTTTGCCATGTGTCAAGACAAGGCTCTCGAAACAATGGTCGAGACATCAAGCAATATCGCAAGCATTATCACCGAGGACGAACAGATCAAGTGCGTGGCTTCGCAGCGCAGTAATGTGATGAGCAATCTCGACAATATGTGCAACACGGTGAAGGCAGTGTTCGAGTTGGCTGGTGCGGACGTTGAGCAGAACGACGGTTATCCCGCATGGAAGATGAACCCCAACAGTCAGCTGACAGCACTTGTTGTGGAGTCATACAAGAAACTCTTTGGCAAGGAACCGATAGTAAGGGGAATACATGCCGGACTTGAGTGTGGTTTGTTCTCAGAGCGCTACCCCACCCTCGACATGGTGTCATTCGGTCCAACACTGCGATTTGTTCACACACCAGAGGAAAGAATCCACATACCGACCGTTGACATGGTTTGGAGACATTTGCTCGATGTTTTGAAGAATATTCCAAGTAAATAAGGACAAAAAATGAAGAATAACCAGCTTTTTTGCACAAGAATCAAAAAAAAGTGCGAAAAAGTTTGGTTATTCAAAAAAAAAGCAGTACCTTTGCACCGCATTTGAGAGAAAGTGCTGCGGTAGAGGCAACGAAACCGGTTAATTTATTGGAAGTTTGGGTGAGTGGCTGAAACCAGCAGTTTGCTAAACTGCCGTGCGGGTTACCGTACCGGGGGTTCGAATCCCCCAGCTTCCGCAGCCTTTCCCGAAGAGTGCAAGATGGTGGATTCATCTAATGGTTAGGATACAAGATTCTCAATCTTGGCATAGGGGTTCGATTCCCCTATCCACTACTCTAAACTCTTAAAAAAAAACACATCATTTTTGGTGGATTCATCTAATGGTTAGGATACAAGATTCTCAATCTTGGCATAGGGGTT
>JBJEAY010000289.1:0-2390 GCA_051869575.1 Prevotella sp.
CGATTGTTGTTTTCTTCATCTTTGCTTATTATATATAATAATGTAATAATGCTGCAAAGATACTTATTTTTTTTCTCTTTTTGCATAAATAACGGCGATAATAACACTTTTTGACACGAAATGAGTGAATTTTGGAAAAATTATGCGTAATTTTGCAGCATATTAATATGTATAATATAAAAAGACAGAAAATGGAAAAGCAGTTTCATATAGAATTTCCCGAATTGATGAAGGGTAAGAAGGTGATGTACGTGCATGGTTTCGCATCTTCGGCACAGTCGGGCACAGTGGCTTTGCTGCGCCAACTGATGCCTAATGCCGAGGTGGTGGCAGACGATGTGCCGCTGGTGCCGCAGGAGGCAATAGAATTCCTGCGCCGCAGGGCTGAGGAGGAAAAGCCCGACCTCATCATAGGTACATCGGCGGGAGGAATGATGACCGAACAACTCTACGGCTACGACCGCATTCTTATCAATCCCGCATTCCAAATGGGCGACACGATGGGCAAGCACGGGATGATAGGCAAACAGACCTATCAGAACCCGAGGCGCGACGGAGTGCAGGAATTCATCGTCACCAAGGCTCTCGTAAAGCAGTTTGCCGACCTCGCCGAACAGTGCTTTGCCCCGCAGAGCCAAACCCCGGAGGAGCAGTCGAGGGTGTGGGCACTCTTCGGCGACAACGACCCGCTTGTGCACACCTTCGACCTATGCCGCGAGCACTATCCACAGGCAGTGATGTTCCATGGCGAACACCGACTCATCGACAGTGTGGCTATCCACTATCTCGTGCCAGTAATCAGATGGATTGACGACCGGCAGGAGGGTAGGGAGAAGCCTGTGCTATACATCACCCTTGACGCCATGCGCGACGGCTACGGCAAACCGCGCTCGAACATGCACAAGACATTCGAAAGGCTCATTGAGACATACGACGTGTATTTCGTGGTGAAGGCTCCCACCAACGACCATGGCTATATTACACAGTCGCAGATGTGGATAGAGGATGCCATCAGTGCACCGGCTTACGACCGCGTGGTGATGACAAACCGTCCGTCGTTACTGCTCGGGGATTTCATCATATCTACCGAGGACGAAAAGGAATTCATGGGTACATGCGTGCAATTAGGCACTCCTAATTTCAAATGTTGGGAGGATATTGAGACGTACTTTCTGAGAATTAGGAATTAGGGATTAGTAATTAGGAATGAGGAATTATTTCATATTTATTATCGCGTTTCTCTGTATGGCATGTGGCGGTGACCAGGAAAACGGGAATGACGTTGCCGAAAATAATTCGGCAACGGACAACATACCTATGCTCATCAGGGACATACGTAAATGCTCGAAGCTATATACTTCGGAATATAATATCCGCAAAATCGTTACTTATAGTGACGAACCACGACTAAAGGGTAAGGTGCTCGGACATGAGGTGGATATGAAAATGCCCGTGGGCGACAGGAAGATTGCCATACCGATGAACGTCACCCTAAAGGGATATATCGATTTCTCGGATTTCTCGGAGAAAAATGTGAGACGCGAAGGACAGCGCATTGTTGTCACATTGCCACAACCACAGGTGGCAGTCACTGCAAGTAAGATTGACCAAGCAGGCATTAAGGAATATGTGTCGATCATCCGTTCACGATTCTCCGACGAGGAGATGGCTGAGTTTGAAAAACAGGGCCGACAGGCAGTAGTCAACTCAATTCCTCGTCTCGACATCAATGAGACCACTGCCGTGAATGCAGCCAAGATACTTATTCCCATGATTGTGAAAATGGGTTATGACGAGAAGTATATTACGATTGAATTCAAGAATAAAGATTTATATAACCATAGAGTTACAGATACACAGAGTATAATGTATGAGTAAATTAACGAAAATATATATCTTGTTGGGTCTTGTGGCTGTGATTGTTGTGGCAGGACTCGTTTGGCGACTCATAGATGAGGTGAAGGATGCTAAGATTGAGGTGGTTAGTGACAACAAGATTGACATTACGCCCGAAGTTATCCTGTCGATTAAGTCTATTGGCGAATGGGAGTTTCTATCCATCGCCGATGAGGAAATGGTGGACACCACGAGGAAGGGCATATTCTCTGACGACCATCTTGTAAGAATCTACTACGGACAATTGAGTATTGGCGTAAATATGCACAAGGTGGGACCGAGATGGATTGTGGCCACGGGCGACTCAGTGACAGTGACTATGCCCAAGGTGGAACTGCTCGACAATGACTTTATCGACGAGGCCCGCACAAAATCATTCTATGAGAGTGGCAAATGGTCGGCTGCCGACCGTGAGGCTATGTATCGCAGAGCATACTCGATGATGAAGCGCAATTGTCTGAATGCCAAGAATATTCGTGCTGCCGAGATAAATG
>JBJEAY010000290.1:0-2387 GCA_051869575.1 Prevotella sp.
CTAACTAAAAATGTGCATTACATCTGAACCTCACGGCCCGTTCAGTCGATGTTTCACACTAATCCAATGTATTGTCTAAATCTATTTTCGACTAAAAAAATTTTACTATTTTGCGTTAATTTTCAATGGTCTCTGTTGTTGTTGTACCATCTACCCAATCCTCAATTGTTACGTTGAAGTTGATGATGCCTTCGATGATGGCAGTACCGATCATTGTAGTAGCATTCCAATTGTCTTTTGGTTCAGCGTCTATATCTGAATCAGTAGGATTGCTTGAATCTGTGAGCTCATCAGCAATAAATCCAGCTCCACCACCTGAACTGAAGAACTTGAGAGTGTATGTGTACTTATGACCAAGCTCCCATTTGGTAGATACAGGAATAGCTGCATAGGCGAATTTGGCTGCAACAGCATTCTCGTCCTTGTCAGGATAAATAGGATTTCCACTTGCATCTGAAATTCTCAAAAGTACTGCGATATAGGCTCCGTTGTTGTTTTGATTGTTATCCGATGTTGTTGGTTTAAGGTTCCATGCTTCCAACTGTTGTGGCAACATCATCCAGTTGTTTCCATCTGTCATAACCCTTTGTGGAGTTGCATCAAGAGTAATTGCTGCAGGTAACTTGTCGCCGTATTGTGCAGGGGTAGTTGCTGTTGACCAAGAAGCAGCAGAATTTGCATCGGTAGGGAATGTCATAGTTGCTTTTGACTTCACACGCACGAGCTTAGAACCAAGTACCTCCACCTTGTATCTCAGCACGTCCTCGTTGGTGGCAAGGATTTCAATCTGAGTAAGAGCATGGCGGAACTTCAAGTCAACACCGTTTTGATTTGCCTTGGTACCGGTATTGAATGCAGTTACGATGTCCTGCTGGTTGGCAAGGGCTTTCGCTGGTTCAAAATCCGTTAAAACCTTTGAACTAGCATCAATTGTAGGATTTAGATCAGTTGGAGCATATGCAAAGAAGGAGAGTTCATAATCTGGCCATTTCTGAATTTGTGTAGTAGCCCACTTTGATGCGCTCACCTTTACCACGTCATCTGTAAAATATGAGTCACCAGTTGATGAATTCAGCGCCACCACCTTGAATTTGTCAAACGTCTCGTTGGTATAGACAGTTTTTGTCACACCCTTCAACGTCGTGTTGAAACTGATGACATCCTTTGGGGATACATCCTGTACCTCAGTTTCACTTGTACAAGCTGCGAACATCGCCGCACTTGACAATACTAATAAACCTAATTTTTTCATAATCTTATTATTTTAAATTGTTAATAAAAAAAGTTATAATTCGATATCTTCCTTAATCTCTTCCCAATTACCCAATGCAGGCTGGAATCCTCCACCCGTAGGTTTGGGCAGCGGCAGCGACGGTATGATAATCTGCACCACCGTTGTTTCTTCGTCTGTGTCATTCAATGCATCAGTAACGTCGAAACTGTAATAATATTTACTTCCGTCGTCCATTACGGCATACACATTCATCATGTTTTCAGTTGCAGGCTCTGGCTCTCCACTCTCTTCCTTCTTAGTGCGACGGAACACCAATAGTCTGCTGACAGCAGTGTTCTCTCCTGCGATTGTCATGTCAAACGGCATTATGCATAGGTCTTCGATAGGCGAAAGAGTCGATATGCTCAGTCCTGCGCTCAGTCCGCTGATGGCAGCCGTCATAGCCTCCACCCGGTCGAGGTTGTTGATATTGTCTATTCTCACGTCAATGGTGTCCACCATCGACATCGGGTGCATCACAAGACTCTCGTCATCTCCCCTCAACGTGCTGCATGTGTCGGCATATAATGCGTAGGGCTGCATCCTCACGCTTTGGGGCACCTCGCCCGAGGGCACAGGTGGGGCAGCCATTCCGGAATAGTTCATCAATGCCAACAGGCTTGTGCCGTTGGTTGTGATATATGACGTTTCATATTTATCCGTCACCACATCGATGATATCATTATCGATATTCAAGGCGGTAGTTTTGTATAATCCCGGTGATAAAGGCAACTCGCCGCCAGTTATATTGCCGAAATCATAGGCATAGGGAGAGCCAGTTTCCGAAAAGACATACAAGCTCATTGTCTCTACACCGTCGGGATTAGCCCTGTCCCATTCAAATCTCACGTTCACGGCAGTTTCTACTGGCAATTCATTATACAATGTCTTGTTGCATGATGAAAACACTGCCAATATAGTGAGTATCATAGTGATAGCCTTTCTCATTACCGACCTCCTTTTCTTCCAAGTTCGATATGCCACACGAGCGACACCTCGGCACGCGTCATGCCCACATAGTTGCGCCTCATGTCGGCGAGCCTGATATAATAATTGTCTTTCACTACTGTCCACTAAAATTCGTTAACAATTCTTTGAAATACGCATAAATACT
>JBJEAY010000291.1:0-2384 GCA_051869575.1 Prevotella sp.
AATTCTCGGGAAATTGGAGACCAATGAGGGTATGCTGACGGAAAATATAGTAGCGCAAATGCTAAGGGCTGCGGGGCATCGCCTGTTTTTCTATAGCAAGAGTGGTAACAATGCTGAAGACCGTATGGAGATTGACTTCCTGACATGCAAGTCAAAGGTGAACAACCGACATAACATATCACCAATCGAAGTGAAGAGCGGCCGCAACTATACCCTCTCTTCCTTGAGGAAATGTATGGCTAAATACGCTCCATATCTGTCAACATCATACGTGCTTCATAGTGGTGACATAAAACAAGAGGAAGGAATAGTCTTCCTTCCCCTGTATATGACTCCGCTGCTCTAATATATACTGTAGCGGATGCTTGAAGAATCGAGGGTGAATAATCTATTTCTGATAAAAAAACATAAAACATGGCAGTAACGTTTGGTAATATCACGGGGAAATACTATCTTTGCAAACGGAACAGGGAGTTCCGAACTCGTGGTTACGTAAATATATTCAACAGATATGAGATTCTACGACAGAAAAGAAGAGCTGGATAAACTACAAGAAATCAACAGTTTGTCTGAGCGTATGGCAAGGATGACCGTCATTACGGGACGGCGAAGAATAGGCAAGACCTCATTGGTGTTAAAGGCATACGAAAATGACGTGATGCTTTATTTCTTCGTCTCACGAAAGACGGAGGCGGAATTATGCCGTGACTTCGCCGACGAGATAGCCCAAAAACTGCACATGCCTGTTCTTGGCACGCCAACACGCTTTGCCGACATCTTCACCTATCTGATGCAATTGGCAAAGACAAGACATGTCATACTCATGATTGACGAGTTTCAGGAATTCAGACGCGTCAACAACTCCATTTTGTCGGATATGCAGAAGATATGGGACTTAAACAAGTCGGAAGCGAAAATCAACCTGATACTGTGTGGCTCCATCTACCATCTCATGACCGAACTATTCATTAACAGTAAGGAGCCTCTTTACGGCAGGCAGACTGACTTCATCAAGGTGGAGCCTTTCGCGCCTAGTGTACTTAAGGAGATACTCGCTGACAACAATCCCGCCTATACCAACGATGATTTGCTTGCACTTTATATCACGACAGGAGGTGTGGCAAAGTATGTGGAACTACTGATGGACAGCAATGTCCACGCCAAGGATGACATACTTCAATCCATTGTGGCAAGGAACTCCCTTTTCATCTATGAAGGAAAGAGTATGCTCATAGAAGAATTCGGCAAGGATTATGGACGTTATTTCGACATACTCACCCTAATTTCCACGGGGCATAACTCACGAAGTGACATGGAGGCGATGATGCAATGCGAATTGTCGGGATATTTGAGCCGTCTTGAGAATGACTACGCACTGATAGCCAAGACGCGCCCTATGCTTAGTACTTCGCAAGGGAAAAATGTAAGATATGCCATCAATGACCAGTTTATCCGCCTTTGGTTCCGTTTTATCTATAAGCATAATGCGATGATAGAGTCAAATGCCTATTCGCAACTGTTGGACATCATACGTCGTGACTATCCTACATATAGCGGTCGTGCGCTTGAGGAATATTTCAGATACCGGATGAAGGAGGAAGGAAGATACACCAATATCGGGTCATGGTGGGACCGCAAGGGGGAGAATGAGATAGACATCATAGCGGTTGACGACATATCACATTCAATCACTTTCTTTGAGGTGAAGCGTCAGGAAGAATCCATCGACTTGGGTATCCTAAGGGCAAAGACCGACAGATTCCTCGAAGCCACTGGTCGCTATTCCAGATACAGAAAGGAATACAAGGGACTGTCCATAGATGACATGTGATTGACCTCAACTGAAAAAGGGTTGTCACTCGTAAGAAAAACTCGGGGCTGTAGGCAAAATGCCTGCAGCCCCGAGTGCTTTATTTCTTATTATTTTATTTCTTCTTCTTGGATGTGGAAGAAGATGTGCGGGATGTCTTTGTGGATGTTTTTGTTGTGGTCTTTGTTGTGGTCTTTGTTGTTGTCTTTACTACTGGTTTGTAGTATTTCAGAGCCTCGGGCAGCCATCCCTGGATGTTCTTGATGCGGGTGGCATCGCTGGGGTGGTCGCTCAGTATCGAGTAGGAGCTGCCGGTGGCTTGGGCCATTCTCTGCCAGAAAGCCACTGCCACATTGGGGTCGTAGCCAGCCATGGCTGCGAATATCAACCCCATGCGGTCGGCCTCGCTCTCCTGACTGCGCGAATAGGCTGCTCCGCCGAGAGTCGTTCCGATACCGAACATCGTAGAGCCTATCTGCTGAAGGTTGGCACTCGCTCCCGCACCTTGAAGTACGGCTCCGAGAATCTGTCCGCCATACTGCTTTCTTACCTCGTTGCTCATGCGCTCTGCCGA
>JBJEAY010000292.1:0-2382 GCA_051869575.1 Prevotella sp.
ATCATTTAAATGTTTTAAACATGAAAGAAACAGATGAACTAAAAGAATTTGTCGAAGGTCTTGAAATGACCGTTTTGGCAGAAGAAGATTCTATCTTATTAGATGGGATGGTAGGAACAAGTGGACTCAATGGTGCATGCAATACAGATGCAAACTGTACAAAATCAGGGTGTACAAACAATTGCCATGGAGCCAATTGTGTCTCAGGTTGTGCTGGAAGCTAAATCACATTGAATCATTAATTCAAGTTTCGCAAGTTCTTTAACTCGCCATTTTTAGTTCATAAATCTGTATAAAATGCTTAAGTTTATCAGAACGGTGGATAAGAGTTTGGAAGATTTTCTCGTCTTCAATCTCAAAACACTGGGCAATCTCGTTGACAATGTCGATGATCATTCCCCATATACGTTCCGTTATGGTAAGTTCCACAGAGTTTCTGGTCACTTCACGGAAAAGTCCTCCGATAGTTTCGTAGGAAGAGAAGCGTCTTGCAGTAGCGAGTATGTTATACTGTATGGCAGTAATGGCAGTACAAGCTATCTGGGAAGCGAAGTTGCGCACCTGATACTTTCCGAGCCCAAGGTTCCCCTTACTCTCCTTGAATACGACCTCCAGAGACCAACGCATAGAGTAAATCCGGTAGGCATCCTTGAATTCAAGCTCCGTGTTAGTGGTAATCAGCGCATTCCAGTCAGCATTCTTGTTTCTCTTGGTGAAGAACAGACGCACCTTGCGACCGGCAAACTCCACGTCAACTGTGACATAGTAACATCCAAGGCCACGACAGAACTTGCGTCCTTTCTTGGGGTGGTCGAAAAGAGCGACAAGAGCCTTTGCGGTGTAGTCCTTGCGGTTATAATGATACTTGGTCTTACCCATCTTGATCATGCCGAGATAATGACACTTGATGTGGCGGGAAGCAACGAATCTGATTACTTCAGCACATGCGAACCAACTGTCTGCAAGTATATAGTCAAAGCGTATCTTTCTGGAAATAAGACGCTTTATCATCTCTATCATGAGCGTAATCTTGCTCTCGTCATACTCCCTGATGCGCTTTGCCGTATGGCTGTCCTCCTTACGTTCCTTAGAGAATCTGGCGTCAAGCTGCTTCTGCTTCAGGTTGTAGGTGCCCTTCTTGCCCTTCTCGCCGACAAGGCAGAAATCCATGAGCATCTGAGTGGCACCGTCCGTAATACCGAGGAACAGACCTTTGAAACCCAGAATCATCTTGTGCTCCACATGGGAGAACACCTTGCCAATCATTTCCGTCTGTATGCCACGCTTCGGATAGTCGGTGTCGTCAACCATCAGACACACAGGAGTCTGGTCATCCCTCTCCGTACTTGCAAGGGTCTTGCGCCACAACTGAGTAGTGATGTTGATGAGGATTTTGCGCCAGTCGTAATCCTCTCTGGAAAGAAAACGGTAGAACACGTCCTTGCCGCAGTCGGCTATGCAGCATAGGGACGAAGCAGAATAGTTGAATGCATTCTTAATCATGAAACAAGGAAACAACAGCAATAACTGCAACACCTGCAACTGCGAATACTTGCAATTGCATCTGCTTACTTCTCCAAAGAGCCTTTTCTCTGAGAGATTCAATGTGCGTGTTATGTCCATTATTGTGTTCATTGCACTCGTGACATCGTTTTCTTTGAAATATCTGCCGATTTCTGAAATAAAGTTTGTACCTTTGCTCATGGGTATGGAAGTTTTTTGTGATTTGTTATTTTGTTCACTACAAATTTACAAAATTTTTGCCACATAGGCAAACTTCTATGCCCTTTTGTTTTAGGTAGTTACGCTATTTTTTTGACTTGCGAAACTTGAATAAATAATTTATTCATCTTCATAATTTTCTATACCGTTCAACAATAATAGATTCATACATATCACTTCCCATAGAATTTAGATATGTCGAACCAACCTGTAACTTTGTATTTTATTCTCTTTGACTCTGCTAACAGAATGTGCTTTGCTTTTCCCTCTTCGTCGTCTTCATAGCCGTTATGCGATTCCCAATCATTCTTGAGATAAGCATAATCATCTTCGGTAAATGCAGTAACATTAAATGTAACCCGGTCATAACATTTTCCATCAGGTCCGTCAACAAATGATTGCGTATCCATCTCAAAACGGAATCCTGCAAGCTGAGTGCCTTTGGGTCGGAAGATGATAGCTTCTTCGTATGAGCGGTATTCGAGAAATTTGTACTCGAAAGATACACCATCCCAACTGTTCTCCAATTCAATAACCACGGCATCTTCTTGCGAATAGCCCCAACCGCCGCTAATTGGCCATTGATGTTTCGGGAAGTCTTCCGACAGAATTTGTTTGGGAGTTTCTCTTGTTAGCAATTTCTTGATTCCCGGTGTACCT
>JBJEAY010000293.1:0-2378 GCA_051869575.1 Prevotella sp.
AGCCAAGATTCTTTATTCACAATAGAAGAAGTACCACCAAATTTGACGAAGAACCGAGGAAACAATGTACCTCATGTATATGCTACAGGTATCACAGTAAAAAACATGGATGAAGCAAGAGAACGCATATCAGCGTCACTGTTATTTGGCAACGATGAAATAGAGAAGGCTGTCCGAATCATCAAATCACTGATTTCGCAGAAGCATATTACTAAAGCTCAAAATTCAGAAGCTGAGTCACGAATTGATTATCTGGCAGATATATTAGGAATAAGTAAGCGTGAAGTCATATCTGCCGTAGAGCGAATGAGACAGGAAGGCATATTGGCAGACAGTAAAGACATATCTGCCTATCTGCTGGATGTCGGTGACTCGGAACGAAAATCGCGGACACTCCTCGAACGTTTTGCGAAACTTGAGCAATATATCCTCAGCCACATACCTGACGAATCTTTGCGGATATCATGCAAGCAACTAAATGACAATGCTGTAAACGATGGAGTCAATGCCTCCAATGAAAAAGATATCCGGACACTACTCTACTTCCTCACCGTCAAAGGATATATTCGCAAGAAAGAGGATGCGGGCCACAATATGGAAATCAGCCGTCAGGCAGATTCGGAATCAACTATCAAGCGTTTTGAGAGACGATTGGAAATAAGCCGTTTTACTGTGGAATGGCTATACAGGCTAGCAACTGATACGGAAAAGGGAACTTCAGAAAACAAAGCTGTTCAATTTTCTGTGGTAGAACTTCTAAATCAAATAAAATCAAGCCCTCAATCCCTTTTCAACAGATTTGACAATCTACAATTGGAAGAGGTGGAAGAAGCACTTCTATATCTGTCGAAAATCGGAGCACTCAAACTCGAAGGCGGTTTTTTGGTTCTTTATAACGCAATGAACATACAAAGAATAAAAGACAATAAATCGAGATATAAGCAGGATGACTACCGGATGCTTAATGAATTCTACAAGCAGAAAATCCAGCAAGTTCATATCGTGGGCGAATATGCCAATTTGATGGTAAAAGATTATAATGCAGCTTTACAATATGTCCAAGATTATTTTCAAATGGACTATAAGAAGTTCGTCACAAAATACTTCAAAGAAGAAAGAGCCAGTGAAATACAGCGCAACTTGACACCACAAAAATACAAACAATTATTTGGTCAGTTGTCCAAATGCCAAATGGAGATTATTTCCGACAAGGATTCACGTTGCATCGTTGTCGCAGCAGGTCCCGGCAGCGGAAAAACACGAGTACTGGTACATAAACTTGCATCTCTTCTACTACTCGAAGATGTAAAACACGAGCAACTTCTGATGTTAACGTTTTCAAGAGCAGCCGCTACGGAATTCAAACAAAGACTCATGGAACTGATAGGCAATGCCGCCCACTTTGTCGAGATAAAGACATTTCACTCCTATTGCTTTGACCTTTTGGGGCGGATAGGTAATCTTGAGGCCGCCAAGAATGTTGTTTCAAAGGCAGCCGAAATGATCGACCAAGGAGAAGTGGAGCCTAACAAAATCGGCAAAACAGTACTGGTCATAGACGAGGCTCAGGATATGGGGGTTGAAGAACATGCACTTGTAAAGGCTCTTATGACTAAAAATGAGGAGATGCGTGTGATAGCAGTAGGCGATGATGACCAAAACATCTATAATTTCCGTGGGTCTGATTCTCAATATATGTACCAACTGACACAGGAATCCGGAAGCAAGTTCATTGAGATGACTGAAAATTATCGCAGTACACACCATCCGGTTAATTTCGCCAATGAGTTTGTACGGAGTATCAGTAAAAGGATGAAAAGTACGCCAATTATCTCAATGAGAAAAGAAGATGGTTGGGTTGGGGTGACACGCCATCAATCAAAGTATATGTATCAACCGCTCGTTGAGGAATTAATTCACTATCGGAAGGACGGCAGCACTTCATGTGTGCTCACCCAGACAAACGAAGAAGCTGTAATCCTTGTAGCTCTCTTACGAAAACATGGCATAAACAGCCAGTTAATACAATCTATGGATGGTTTCCTTTTTTGGAACATGGCTGAGATGAGGTATTTCTTGAGGTATATAGACAAACGAATGAAGACACCCCTAATTCCGGAAGATTTATGGGAAGATGCCAAACATGCAACCTTTTCCACTTATGATAGAAGTCAAAGCCTGACATACATAAAACGTTGTGTGCAACTGTTTGAACAGACCAACAAAGCAAAATATTTTAGTGATTTCAAAGAGTTTGTATTTGAGTCATCAGTGGAAGATTTCTGTGATGTTTCAGGTACAGATGTTGTGGTATCGACTATTCATAAAGCTAAGGGCAGAGAATTTGACGACGTATATATGCTCATTTCTGACAATTA
>JBJEAY010000294.1:0-2368 GCA_051869575.1 Prevotella sp.
CCCCAAATAAGTAAAAATCTAAATCTTGCACTTGATACTATGAATGAAAACAAACCGAAAGTAGCGATTGTAAACCCTGTTGACGACCATACCAAGGAGGTGATTGAGAGGGCAATAGCAGATGACGTGGCGCAGTTCGTGAGCTTCTATGGCGACGACGCAAGCGTCATGGCTGTAGAGTGTTTGCGCTCGGGTGGTGCCGACCTTCTGATGAAGGGGGCGGTGAATACCGACGTGTTGCTCCGTGCCGCCCTCGACAAGGAAAGGGGCATATTGCTGAAGGGACGCGTGATGGCTCATATCGCCGTGGCAAGTGTTCCCGGATGGAATCGTCCACTGATATTCTCCGACGCAGCCGTAATCCCCCGACCCGACATCGACCAGATGGATGCCATCGTGAGATACACAGTTGAGGCTGCACGCAATCTCGGCATTGCCATCCCCAAGGTGGCACTCACCAATTTCACTGAGAAGGAAAACCCGAAATTCCCCCAGACTGCCGTCTATCAGGAGATAAGACGCAGGGCAACTGAGGGGCTATATGGGGATGTAGTCATAGGAGGCCCGATGGACGTGAAGACAGCCCTCGACTCCGAAAGCGGAAGCATCAAGGGCATCGACTCACCCGTGGTGGGCAATGCCGATATTCTCATATTCCCGAATATCGAGGCAGGCAACACGTTCTACAAGACTCTCACTCTCTTTGCCCATGCCACCATCGCGGGATGGCTGGCAGGAACCGAGGTGCCCGTGGTGGTGACATCGCGTGCCGACAGTGTGGAGTCGAAATACTATAGTCTTATCACAGCCTTAAAAATGACAAAGAAATGAAAACGCTTATCATAAATCCAGGTTCCACAAGCACCAAACTTGCCATATACGACGACATGAAACCCCTATGGATGTCGGGAGCACATCATCATGCCAAGGAACTGTCGCAATTCCATTCCGCAATCCAACAGTATGACTTTCGCATGGCATTCATACGCAAAAAACTGCAGGAGGGCGAGATTGAGATGAAGTTTGACGCCATCATGGGGCGCGGCGGACTGCTCAAACCTCTTGAGGGTGGGGTATATGCCGTTAACGAGAAGATGAAGGACGAACTGCTGCACAACGAGAGCGACCACGTGTGCAACCTCGGTGCGCTGCTTGCCGACCAGCTGGCATGCGAGTGTGGTTGCAAGGCATATATCGCCGACCCCGGTGTTGTTGACGAGTTGCAGGATGTGGCTCGATATACGGGTATTCCGCAGATTACGCGCCGCTCTCTGTTCCATGCACTCAACAGTAAGGCTGTGTCGCGCAAGTATGCAGCCTCGCTCGGACGCAGGTATGAGGACATGAGGATTATCGTGGCTCATCTCGGTGGAGGCATCTCGGTGAGTGCCCACAGATATGGCAGGGTGATTGATGTCAACAACGCCCTCGACGGCGAGGGACCATTCTCCACCGAGCGTGCAGGAACTGTCCCTTCAGGAGAACTTATCAAGTTATGCTTCAGCGGGAGATACACCCAGGAGCAGATTCGCAGGATGATACATGGCAAGGGAGGCCTTACGGCTTATCTCGGCACCAACGACATGATAGCCATTGCGCGGTGGGCGGAGGATGGTGAGGAGCCGGCACGCTCTGTGCTCGACGCGATGTTATATACCGTGGCAAAGCAGATAGGGGCTATGTTTGTGGCGATGGATGGCGAGGTGGATGCCATCATTATCACCGGTGGCATTGCCCACAGTGAGTATTGTGTCAACGAGGTGATTCGCCGAACGAAATATCTCGCTCCCATCACCGTCATGCCGGGTGAGAACGAGATAGAGTCCTTGGCCTACAATGCCTATTGCCTTCTGCACGGAAAAATCCAAGCGAAGGAATATTAAAAAATCCGTGTTAATCCGTGTTTTCCGTGCCTAAATAATCACCGCCGAAGCCATCCTCCTGCTCCTCGCGTCCCTTCTTCTTCTTCTGTGCCATGTTTCCGAAGTTCCACGAGATATTAACGTTCACGTGCTGCGTGCGCCACATCTTCTGATATCTCTCGAAGGTGTCGTTGGCGGTGTATGTCTCCCATTTGCGGGTGTTGAACGCACCGCGCCAGTTGACGGCAAGTGTGAGTGCCTTGTTGAAGAAGTTCTTGCGCAATCCGAAGTCAAGTCCGAAGCTCGGTTTGCGGTAGCCCTGGGTGATCACGCGCTTCGAGTTGTAGTTGCCCGTTATCTGTATGGATATATCATAGGGCAGTATCAGACTTGCCATCATGCGTGCATCCCACGAGAAGTTCTCGTCGGGTTTGCCCGTGATTGTCTGTCCGTTTATTTCGTAGTCAAATCCCTCAAGCTTGTAGTAGTATGCGTTCACCGTTGTC
>JBJEAY010000295.1:0-2368 GCA_051869575.1 Prevotella sp.
GCCAACACTGCAGGGGCGAGGCTTGTGATATACGGATAGCATCGCCGAAGCAGGGAAGAGAATGGGCGGCATGGATTGAGGACAACTGCCGATTCGACCAGATGCTGCTGGAGCGCAACAAGAACGGGGCAGTGTGGCTGCATGTGTCGTGCAAGAGGGATGCGAAGGCTAATCGGCAGGTGTTTTCGAGGATGAATGTGGGCTGCGCATAGGCCGCAGGGTTTTGGGGCTGCGCATAGGCCGCGGGCGAGACGCCCACGCTCCCAGAGGCTGCGCGATGAGATTTACTGTTTTATTTTTTACTTAATAATTTTTAATACAATGAAAAAGATCAATTTTAATTTGAATGACTGCCAGAATGTGCAGTTGGAGGGTGTTGCCCATGTGAGTGTTGACAAGTTGGTGATGTTCTGTCCTGACAATCCAGTGCCGGGAGTGGTGAATCCTTTCGTGACTAACGGAAAGGGACAGTTGATGAGAGACGGAACGTTTGACTTCAGTCCGCTGCCGCCTCAGCGAAGACGCAGAGGGACATTGCTGAAGAAGGTGGCTCATGGCCGACTGTCGGCTACTAAGGACGGAGCTTATCTGCTGACTCTGAAGGTGTTCAAGCATGAGGCACTGGATGCCGCCAAGGTTATGGCTAAGGAGGCCAAGGAGGCTATCGAAGAGGGATTCAGAATTGTGAATAATTAATTTTTTACCATGAATAACACACAGAATTTAAAGAAGAAAGAGCAAGTCGGGGGAACGAGAATCCCCCGACAGGCTCGAGCTCAGGGGGTGAGGGAATGCCTCGACCACGTGGGAGTGGAGAACGAGATGCCTGCATTGTTCACCACAACTGGAACAACAAGTGTATTGGCATCGGACGTGACAGTGGAAATACACAACAGGGTGCAGCCACTGAATCAGATTGTGAACATCATCGGTGAGGCTGCCTCGAAGAAAAGCGCAATGGACGAAATATTTGAGGAACTCGCCTATGAACTGCTTGAAGAGAAATGGCGTATTGTGGAGGAGGAGAAGAAATGGCGACAGGAAGCCAAGAGAGAACGCAATGCCAAGAAGCAGAAGGACAAACCGAGATTCCCGTTGAGGGTGCAGACTCTTAATACAACGGTGGCTAACCTGGCTGAAAGATTGGAAGATGTGGATGGCAAGCGAGCCATATCATTTACTCCCGAGATTGACATCCCGCTGACGAAGTGGGGCAAGACGGGCACTAATGAGTTTTCGACTATGCTTCGTTTGAGCTATGATGGATCTTGCTATGAGCGAGAGGCAAAAAGCCTTGAGGCCGCCAACGTGCATATCCGCAGTCTGCAGTGGAGCGTGATAATGTGCGGACAGCCGGAGTCGCTGTATAAGTTGATGTCGAACATGACCAACGGATTGCTCTCGCGAGCTGCCATCGCCAAGATGCATGACAATACGTATGACTTGTTCAGCAGCGACCGACCGTTTACTGACGACGAAAAGCGCAGAATTCATGAGGTGGCTCATCTGCTGGGCTTGATGAAGGGAACGATGGTGGTGCCGAAACTGGAGGCTCGCTCCATTAAATGGGCTAACAACGTGTGTATGACGGCTGCTAAGGACGGAAACGACGTTATGGCAAGGTGCCGCTTGCGCGATCATATTTCGGCATATCGCATGACGGTTTGCCTTATGCTTTTCAAGGTGGCGGAAAGGCTTATCAAGGAGCATGGCTATGAGGGTGCGGAAAAGGTGCTCGTGGAAAATCCTGACATCACCGCCAAGATGATTGTGGATGAGCAGACACCGACAATGCTGAAGGTGTATGACAATATAGCTGACTATATCCTGGATATGGATATGCTGTATTTTGGTGATAAGTTGAAGGCTAACTACGAGGACAAGAACTGCCGAGTGATAGGGGAAGAAAGATCCTATCGCACTGCCAACGACTCTATATATGAATGCCTGCCGAAGGTTTTCAGCAGAGAAATGCTTGTTCAACAATGCAAAATGAACAATGGTGAGGAACCGACTAACCAAAAGGTGAACAGTATGCTCTTTAACTGGAAGCAGAAAAAGCTGATAGAGAAGCAGGAGAATGGGTATAAGAAATTAAAGAATTAAAGAATTAAAGAATTAAAAAATTGCAAATTGCAAATTGCAAATTCGACTTTTTAAAATGAAAATTGTTTTATAATAATGAATGAAGAAACAAGGTTCGGCGGCCGAAGGGAAAGCCAATGGTTGAATGATATCAGGGCTACGCCTATAGAGGAGGTGGCTGAGAAAATGGGGATAAGGGTAGGGCGTCATAAGGCGCTCTGCCCATTTCATGAGGACAGGCATCCGAGCTTGCACTTTAAGAATAATCGCTTTAAGTGCTTTG